>CAZGSC010000046.1:0-20826 GCA_964528325.1 uncultured Chloracidobacterium sp.
GACACGATCTTCGATTGGTATGATTTTTTGAAACATGATCTAAAGCCGGACAAGGTGAATATCAATTACATTCGTCCGCCGTCTGCTGATCCGATCGAATTGGAATTTGACCACAACCGTTACAGCCAGCTTTCGCAGATGATCCTCGACGACACAAAGAGTGCTGCCCTAAAGAATAATTACGGCGGCAAATCGGGCTTTTTCAAGGCAGCGGTCGATATTTATATGCATGACATCATTGCCAAGACCAAAGAAGAGAACAAGGCTCAACTCAAATGTTATGCAGGCAGTGCCGGTGCGGTGATCTATGATAACGGAGCACTTTCGTCGTGCGAGAACAAAGCTGATGTTCTGAACCTTCGGGACTACGACTGGAACTTCCAAGCCGCGTGGAACACTGATCTGATGAATGAACGCCGCAAAGAAGCCGGAGCAGGATGTCACTGCACACACGAATCAAATTGCTTTTATCCGTCGCTGCCGTTCAATGCCGGACATCTGGTCAAGATCAAGAAGCTCGAAGGCCAGATGAAGAAAGCCGCTAAGGAAATGAGTTTGAATACGCCGCGGCCTGAAAGTATGGCGGTGAAGGCTTAACTATTTCCTGTCAATGTCCAACACCCCAAAAATTCTCATAATCTCATCGGATACTGGCGGCGGGCACCGCAGTGCCGCGCAGGCTATTGCTGAAGGCTTACAGAATGTTTGGCACGGCGATTCAACGGTGGTCCGCACTATCAAAGCTGTTGAAGATTCTCATCACGTCACGGATAAGCTCGTTAATGTTTATAATTGGATGCTGCGAAATAAACAGCACTGGATGAAGTATCTGTATTGGGCAGTAAACAAGATCCGTCCGGAAACGCGCGAGTTTTTTCACAAGCGATGTATCGGCTATCTTCACGGGCAATTCGATAAATGGTGTCCGCATGTGGTCGTCAGCGTTCATCCGTTGACTCAGCACATCGTTGCTAAGATCCTGAAGGAATTACACCTGGCTGAACAAGTTCCATTAGTTACGGTCGTCACTGATCCATGCTACGGCTTTTGGAAGGGTTGGGCGTGTGACGACGTTTCGCTTTATTTGGTAGCCAACGATGAAGCACGAAGACAGTTGCTTGATTACGGCATTTCCGAAAATCGTATTAAAGTTTCGGGCATGCCGGTCGATCCGAAATTTCGCGAGATCGATGAGGCCGACGCACAGACCGCTCGCAAAGCATATGGCCTTGATCCCGACAAATTCACCATATTTTTGAACGCCGGTTGGATCGGCGGCGGAAATATACCGCAGATATTTAAGGAACTGGTTCGCGGTGAATTAGATGTACAGGCAATTTTTCTGGCCGGCAAAAATGAACAACTGCGAATAGAAGCCGAGCAGATAGCAAAACATGCAAAGTTTCCCGTTAAAGTGATCGGATATTCGAACGAGATCGAAAAATTGATGCAGTCGGCGAATGTGATGATCTCAAAACTCGGCGGCTTGACGACGTTCGAGGCGATGGCGTGCGGTTTGCCGATAATTGCCGATGCTACAACAAAGCCGATGCCGCAGGAGGCAGGAACAGTGCAGCTCATTAGCGATCGTGGTGCAGGCATATTGCTAAAGCGAAGTGCGGACATTGTGCCGACTATCCGCAATTTGATAGGTAATTCTCGTCAATACGTTGATATGAAGGCCGCGACTGCCGGACTGACAATGCCCAATTCGACGGAGTACATTATTCGTGAGATCAACGCTCTCTTGCCGCAAACCAAACCGGTTGCGGAAGCGGCTGCCTGAGCCGTTTTTCCCGCACATTCGACAATTCCAACTTGTCACAAGTCTTTGATTTCATTAACCTTTTCTATTGGAAATCTAGTCAATATCTGCGGAGAGATAAGCTTGAGTCTTTTACTTGAAGGAAAACGGGCGTTCATATCGGGCGGAACGCGCGGCATCGGTGCAGCCCTGTGTGAGGTCTTTGCCCGTGAAGGTGCGGACGTCGCTTTTAATTATCACTCGAGCGATGATCTTGCCAAGGTTGTAATGGAAAAGATCGAAGCTTTTGGCCGCAGAGCGATGAGTTTTAAGATCTCTGTAACAGACCGCTACGGCCTCAAGCATGTCGCGCGTGAGATCAAAGAAGCGTGGGGGCCTATTAACGTATTGGTAAACAACGCCGCTGTTAATAAAGGCGACAACTTTGCAACAACTACCGACAAAAGTTGGGATTGGGTAGTTGATACTAATGTCGGCAGCCTGTTTGCGGTCACAAAACCTTTCTACAAACAAATGATCCGGGAGCGTGTCGGGGCGATCCTTAATATCACATCCGTCGGTGCGATCCGCAGTCTGCCAACATCGGTTCATTACGCCACTTCTAAGGCCGCAATGATCGGTTTTACAAAATGTCTTTCGCGCGAGGCTTCAAATTTTGGTATCTCGGTAAACGCCATTGCTGCCGGAATTTTTGACACCGATCTTGGAAATACACTTCCTGACCGCTTGCTCGAGATACACAAATTCTGGGTGTCGAAAGGCCGCTCGGGCCGTCCCGAAGAGCTTGCTGAATTCGCCGCATTTATGGTCTCAGATCGTAACAGTTTTATGAACGGCGAGGTTGTGATAGTTGATGGCGGAGCTATTACCTAGAGCTTTACTTTTCTAACCTTTCTTTGGCCCGGTCAATAAATATTTTTATCATTTCAGTGATGCGTTTGGTCATTTCGCTGCTGATCAGCGATTCGCCGGCGAGCCATGCCAGGGAATGGAGGTCTCCGGCTTTTTTACGGCGGAGTTCGACGGCCTGTGAGAAATGTACAAGCGTTACGTCTTTAGCTTTTTCGAGAAAATCGGCAGAGTAGCGTAGGAAATTTTCGGCTTCTGTGCGGATCGGCGACCACTCTATGCGTTCGGCTGAGTTCTCAGCCATCTCGACGGCAAAATTCTGCAGCATCCGGCCAACAAAAGGGATCTCGGCCTGAATACGCCAATGAGCAACGCCGTTAGCGTCCTTGTGGATCTGCTCAATACCGGGCATTAGTTCGCTAAAATTTGTCAGATCTGAAAAGAACTCACGGACCTTATCAATATTTGATCTCAGTTCTATTTCGTTAGAGTAACTTGCTTTTACTGTGAACATAATCTGTGACAGGATTATAACAAACCGCTCACATAGTTGCGGAAGCCCGCACGTTAGTAAGGGCGTAATACTAACCAATGTTCCAATCAAGCAAAACGTGCCCGAAATGCCATTCCCCGAAAATGAAAAGCTGGCCGGAACTTACCGACGACGAAAAGCTGCTCGTTAAGAGCCTGCCGCCGTCCGCCGAGTTCACATTGCAGGAAAGAAAAAAGCACCGCTTCTGCACACGGTGCTGGTTTGAGGAAGCTGATACTAGACCGGAACGAGTCTAGAATAGCTCATAGTATTATCTTGACGCTTTGATGCTTTGTTGCCTACACTCTTCTTAGCCAATGCATCATTTCGGATGCCTTTTCTCGCAGTAAATTACAGGAGATATTTTGGATATGAATTCAGTTGTTCGACTTGACGTGCCTGGTCTGGTTTCGAGGCGGATCGCGGTTTTATTTTTTGCGGCCACATTCCTTTTTCTGTTTCTTCCTACAGTATTTGCCGAAACACCGATATGGTCGTTTAAGGGGGCGAAGTGGTATTCACTGATGGAGACGGGCAATGTGACTGCCGGTGTATCCAACGGCGTTGTGATGCTCGACGGCGCGACCGGCAAACCGGTATGGCAGCGAAGCGACCTCGGCGACATAAAAGAAGAGGAATATACTGAGTTGCCAGGCACGCCGCTCATACTTATCTCCGACAATTCCGGTTGGGCGCAGCGCAAAACAAAGATCACAGCGCTCGACACGCTGACGGGGGCGACCGTTTGGCAGACGGACAAGATGCTCGGGTTCACGGTCGAGGTCACGCCTATTTATAAAAAGGATATGATCGTCTTTATCACGATCCAGGACAATCGACGGAATAAAGACAAGCCGGATATTTTCGCACTCAAGATGTCCACAGGCGATCTGCTATGGAAGAACGAATACAGCGAAAAAGTTGATCTCTACGGCATTGAAAAGAAAAAACGCGGCGGGACGTCAGCGATGTTCCTTGGCAGCGGCGGCGGAGCTAGCGACCGTTTTGACCTGAGCGGAGAGAATCCGCCGATCGTCGATGGCGATTCTATGTATATGACGTATGCAGGATTGCATCGTTATGATCTCGCTGACGGCAAGGTTATTTGGAAGACGCTTTATGACGTGACTGACGGTTCGCTCAAAAATACCAACGGCCAGGCGATCTTTGACGGCGATGTGATCTACACATCGGCGCAGGGAATTATTCGAGCGATCGATAAGAACAGCGGCGCGATCAAGTGGACAACGAAGGATTTTGGCAAAGGCGGCATTGCCGAGATGCAGCTTTACAACGGCGTGCTCTACGGACGCATGGGCGGACAGTTCTTTAGCGGCAAGAAAGGCGAGTGGCAAAAGAAAGGCCCGATAGGCGTCGTCGCTCTCGATAAAACAACAGGCAACACGAACTGGATCTATACCGGTGCCAAGGAATCGATCACCAACATGATGATCCTGCCCGACGATAATTCGCTGCTTATCGCTGACGAAAAGAATCTGATCGGCCTCGATATGACGAGCCAGGGTAAGGTCAAAGAGGCTTACAAAGTTCCGCTAAAATTTAAGTTCAAGGTCGGTGCCGGTGCAACGGCTGGTAAGGTCGCTGCCGTCGCCTTTGGAGGCATCGGCGGGTTTATGAAGAAAGGGCCGGACACGACCGACAATCCTGTTTCCCTTGTTCGTCAGGAAAACGGAACCGTTGTCATTCGTGGAATGCAGCATCTGCTGGCGTTTAATCCAAAAACGCACGATATCGCGTGGGCGACTAAATACGACGCTCCGGGAATTTCCGGTTGGCAATCGATCGTGCTGACGGCGATAACTATCACGGCAGCTGCAATGTCGCAGGGAATGGAGGCGAGCTATTCGCAGCGCGGCGATTACAATTCTGCGTTCGACGAAAATTCAAATTTCCTCAACCTGATGCAGAGCTATCAGCTCACGATGGCGAAAAAATACTCCGCTGCAAAACAGGCGGGCAACATCTATTACGTTCTGACAACGGTCAAAGGCAAAGAAGTCAAAGGCTCCGGCCTCGTTGGCGTAAGCCTGATGACGGGCCAACCCGTCAACCAGATCGTTTTCCACGACAAGGAACCAGATTACGAAGTCGATGACGCTTCAGGCAGAATGTTCAACATGAACAAGGGTGAGATCGCGGCTTATCAGATCAACGAGCAGGCAACGGCAGCGCCGGTCGAAGATAAAGAGAAATAGTTAAAAGCAAATAGAGCTAATGGTGAATGCTGATCGTTGCACTCACCATTTTCTATTATGCATCAAAGAACAATTGGTGATAACTTGCTAATACTTGCCGGCACAGGTTCACGGATTGAACGCTTTTTCGAATTCGGCGAGTTTTGGTATGTATTCCGTTCCGATGGTGAATGTGGTTTCAGCGACCTTGAAGATTATTGCTTGTTTGGACGCGGCGAGCTTGCGGAAGACATCTTTTTTCATTGCCGTGCCAAAAGTTTCCACAATGTCTGATTCGCTCAATGCTCGCTGGTCGAGGTTGAGCAAGATCATCCTTCCTATTTCTTTGCCGCCTGAGTTGAGGATAACCGGATTAATATCTGGATAACGATGGCCTTTCGCATTGATCACCGAAACGACAACCGTGACCGAATCAGGCTTCTCTTTCATGTTCTTTCCCGCGAACGAAACTGAGAGGTGCAAAAGTGCCTTCTTTCCTTTATCAATGGAAAGAGGAACAAATCCCAGCGTGATCTCAGATTCATTCTTGCCCTGATCGTATTTTGTCTCGATCTTGCCGGTATAACTTGCGTCAAGCTCATCCTGCGCATTTGCGATGATCCCAAACGCTAAGAAAACTACACACAAAAGGCCGTATCTTAAAATTTTGTTCATAGTGTTGGTCGGGTTAATGCACGGGAAATATAGCATTAACAAAACCTTGCGACAAGTGTGATCATGATAAAAAGGAAGGCTGATCGCAGCCTCCAATTTGCTGTCGGTTATTCAATTTGAACTAATCGTCGTCTGAATGCCGGCTCCTGCCGCGGTGTTTGCCTCCGTGCCGTTGATGATCGCGGTTTCCATTGCTGTTCGCATTGCTATTCGAATCGTCATCATCGCTGTTTGAGTTGCGGTTGCCGTTTGAATTACGGTTTGAGTTAGTGTTGGAATTTCGGTTCTGATTTTTATTTTGATCCTGCAGGGCCGCACCGGATGATCTCCAGAGATCCGCAGCAGAGCCGATGACGAGAACACCTGCCAATAATACCAATCCCACTGATGATGCAATTATTTTTTTCATTCGATTATTACACTCCTGACTACACTGTGTGAGAATCTAGCAAAAAAAGACAACTTTATTGCTAAGTGACACTAATATTGAGAAATGCGGTAACAACAGCAAAACTCTTGTCAGGCTTTTGCATCTGATATAATGCTCACAAACAAGGCTATTTCTTCATGGAGTGTTAATTATGAAAATGAATTTGTTAAAGATGATCTTTGCCGTTTCGGTCCTGATGTTTGTTTCGTTTGTGGGGACTGCGAATCTGCGTGCGCAGAATGATGAAATGCGAAAGCATGATCGCGGCAATGAAGCCTCGCAGAAATCCGTCGCGTCGAAGACGGCGAAGTTTGAGACGTTAGCGAAGTCTGACAAAGCCTATACGTCCGCTATCGATGCACACGACAAAACTGCCGCCGGGAAGATGGTCGGGCAGGATGGAGCATTCAAGGGAAGAGTTGCAAAACTTTTTAGTCCGCGCGGCGGAAGCGTTTTGATCCTCAACTTTGACGACGATTACAAAACCGCGTTGACGGCAGTTTTGAAAAAGGCCGATTTTTCGAAGTTCCCGGATATGAATCAGCTTGAAGGCAAGGAGATCCTTGTGTCGGGCAAATTCTCGGACTTCAAAGGCAATACCGAGATCGTTCTCACTGATCCGAAGCAGATATCGCTCGTCAAATAGCTTATGGCTTAGCGGTTGATATTTGGCCCTTCACTGCCTTTAGAACTTCTGTTCGGAACTAACTGATTATGCGGTCAAACGCTTCGCGCACGGCGAGGCGGTGAAGCGTTAACTGTTCGAGCAGGTTGGCCGGTGATGCAAGGCCCATTCGGGCAGAGATCGTCTTGAGTGCTTTTTCATTTGCGAGCGGTATTCGGTTCGTTCGGCCGACCGTGAGCCGCAGATTGTGATCAAGCGTTGAAAGAAAGTCATAGCCTGCTAGCATGTCTTGCAACACTTCTTTATCAAGTGAACCTGCCGCGCCGAGGCTTTTGAGCATGAAGTGTGTTGAGCGGTCCTCGCTGTCGTCGGGAACGTTGTCGCACAACTGCAAAAATCTCATCGCAAAATACACATCGAGCATTCCACCTGATCCGTATTTAATATTGATCTCCTTGCTTCGACGTGCCCGGGCACGCTGTTGTTCGAGCGAATGTCGGACACGCGCGGTTTCTGCGGCTAACTCGGATCTTTCAATTTTTGCGGCCCGTTTGTGGATGATCGCTCGCGTTTCGCGTTCTACCATCGCGGCTAATTCAATATCTCCACCGACGGCACGCAGCCGAACAAAAGCGAGCAACTCCCAAATGACAGCATTTTCCCGCATGTATCTTAGAAATGCATCGACGGATATCGCGGTCAGGCCTTTTGAGCCATACGGACGCAGACGCAGATCGACTCGATAGAGATTGCCGTCGCGTGTCATTGCCGAGATCGTTGTGACCAAAATCTCAACCGCACGACTGTAAAATTCAGCGTGTGTAACACCTTTTGGAACGGGCGGAGCGTCATTGTAAACAATTACCAGATCAAGATCGGACTCGTAATCGAGGCCGCGTCCGCCGAGTTTGCCAAGAGCCAGAATGGCGAGAGGCAGATCAACAACTTTCGTTGAATATTTTAATGCAAGTTCATCTTTTACTATCTCAAGCGCTGCGGCAATACTGGCCTCAGCAAGGTCCGTTTGAAGGCGTTTTGCGTCGCGGATCGTTATTTTCTCGTAGACATCATGGACGACGATATCGAGCAATTGGCTTGACCACGTCTGTCGAAGAGCAGCCAGGCGCGGCCGAAGTGTAGTTTCCCCGAGAACAGCATCCATCATGATCGACGCATAGTCAGGTTCGACAAACTCGGCATCATTGTCCGGAACGTCCCCCGCTAGATGAAAACTCGTTGCGAGCATAGCGGCAAAGTGCGGAGCGACAGTGGTGAAGTAAGATTCAGAAGCAGGGGCGACAGCGATCGTATTTTTCTCATCCGCTACCGACGGGAGGCCAGTCGCCGCTATTTCTGATTCTGATACGGCCACGTCGCCAAAAATCCGCGAAAATATTCGGCTTACATTTTTCGTATGATCTTCTAGCTCTCGCTCGAAATTGCCGCCGCCGGCAAATGTTAGGCGGTGGGCGACAAGTGTGCGTTTTTCGGGCTCGTCCGGAACGGTGTGTGTCTGGACGCCGTTTTCCATTTGCAAAACGTGCTCGGTGCGGCGTAGGAATTCATATGCAGCTGATAGCTGAGTCAATTCTGCACTCTTAAAATGACCGCGGTCGGTTAGACGAGCAATGCTGATCAAGGTGTGCGGGCTACGAAGCCATTTATCCTTCCCGCCGTAGGCAAGTTGCAGAGCCTGTGCCAAGAATTCGATCTCGCGAACGCCGCCGCGGCCGAGCTTGACGTTGAAGCCTCGACGGTTTGTATTTTCCAGATCCATTCTTTCTTTGGAGCGGCGAACATTTGCGAGTGCGGTTTCCACTGATTCATTTTCTGAGAATACGAGGCTCTCGATCGCAAAGAAGAACTTCTTGAACAGATCAGTATCTCCTGCGCAGCCGCGTGAGCGGATCATCACTTGCCGTTCCCAGCCGCGGGCTTCGTTTTTATAGTAGCGGATCGTATCATTGACCGACAGCGTCAAAGCACCGAGCGATCCGTGCGGGCGCAGGCGCAGGTCAACGCGATAAGCGGCCTCGCCTGTTTGCTGACCGACGAGGCGGCGAATGTTTTCAGCGAGCTTAACAAAGTATTCGCGGTTCGTGACCCTTTCGCGGCTGCCGCCTGTTGTGTTGCCTTCTTCTGAATACAGAAAAAGCAGGTCAATGTCGGAAGAATAATTCAATTCTCGCGAGCCTAGTTTTCCCAGCGCTACAATGCAAAAGCAAGCAGGCTGACCATCAGAGCCTTGTGGCTTGCCAAATCGTGCATCCGTGTCGCGACGGGCGATCTGTAGCGCGGATTCGAGAATTACATCGGCAAGATTTGATATTTCCTCTGTGATCTCCGCGATGGTTGCCAACCGCCGGATATCACGAAGATAGATGCGCAGCAATTCGCGGCGTCGAAAACGGGCGAACACAACCTGCGGTTCTATATCGGCGTTTTCTGCAAAGAAATGATCAAGCGATTCGAGCAGTTCTTCGGATGAACGGCCGCCTGATTCTGCCCGCCTTCGATTTAACCACCAAAGATATTTCGGATTTTGCAGCATCGTGGTTGCGAGCAGCGGACTAAATGCGGCGAGCGTCGCGACATCAGACAAAAGAGCCGCATTTTTGACAAGTTTTTCGTGATCAAGAGGATGTTTTTCGCAAAATATGTCGAGGAAACGCCTTGCCGCCGCTGCATCCGGCAATCCATCAAGCAATTTTTCGATCTTGGCTTCCACGAGTTAAAATTACAACGCTGATGGAAAACGGACAACTCACAAAGCTAACTTTCGAGATCGACGCCGCCGCGCACAAGCAAAAGCTGGGCGAATATCTTTTTGATACTATGCGTGAACTGAGCAAGATGTACCTGCGTGAACTGATCAAAACAGGCAAATGCGAAGTAAACGGCACATTTGTAAATTCCGGGTATCGATTGCGAGAACGCGATTTTATCGAGCTCGAAGCCGACCTTTCTCGCGGAACCGCAATGCGGCCCGAGGATGTAGCACTCGACATTATCTTTGAAGACGCCGAGCTTGTGGTTGTTAACAAGCCTGCGGGAATGCTCGTCCATCCGTCGCACCGAGAAAACAGCGGAACTCTGCTAAATGCGTTATCTTTCTACCTTAATGCAAATTCGCCGAAACTGATCCGCCCCGGGCTGCCGCATCGCCTCGACAAACAAACTTCGGGTTTGATAGTCGTTGCAAAGACAGCGAGGGCTCATCGCACATTGTCCGACCATTTTATGAAGAAGCGGGTCGAGAAACTGTATCTAGCGTTGGTCGACGGTGTCGTCGAGGCGAACGAAGGATCTATGAATGCTCCGATAGGCCGCTTTGCTGAAATAAAACAATGGGGTGTTATGGACGGCGGCAAATTATCTGAGACAAGGTTTCGCGTCAGAGAACGCTTCGCGGATACTACACTGCTCGAGCTTGAACCAGTTACAGGCCGGACCAATCAGTTACGCATTCACTGCGAGATGATCGGTCATCCGATAGTCGGCGACACTTCGCGTGGCGGCAGGGAATTCACCCGGCTTTGCCTTCATGCGTGGAAGCTGGCCTTTCCGCATCCCGTGAGTCGGGAAGTCTTTCGTTTCGAAGCGGCAGAGTCATTCACGATCTAACTGCTGCTTGCTCATCTTCATCCGAAAACTGACTGTGTAAATGCACGGGCGGAGCCTTTTTGCGGAGACGGATATTTAGAATTTCAACAAATACGGAAAAAGCCATCGCGAAGTAGACATAGCCCTTCGGTATGTGGAATTCGAGACCCTCGGCGATCAATGTTGTGCCGATAAGGAGTAGGAACGAGAGGGCCAGCATCTTAATGGTCGGGTGTCGTTGGACAAAAGCCCCAATAGAACCGGCAAACAGCATCATTGCGATGATCGACACAAGGACAGCCGAGATCATTATCCAAATGTTGCTGACCATGCCGACGGCAGTTATTACAGAGTCGAGCGAAAAAACAATATCCAACAACATGATCTGGATGATAACGCCCGAGAATCCTGCATAGACCTTGCGGGAGCTTTCGGCTTCTTCCCCCTCGAGCGAGCCGTGAATTTCATGAGTGCTTTTGAAGATCAGAAAAAGTCCGCCAACAAGCAAGATCAGATCGCGTCCAGAGATCGCGTGACCCCAGACCGTAAAAAGCGGCTCGACCAGGCCCATTACCCAAGTCAAGGAAAACAGCAAGATCACCCTCATCAGAAGTGCAAGGGCGAGACCAATGAACCTTGCTTTCGGCTGCTGCTGCGCAGGCAATTTGCCTGAGAGAATGGCAATAAAAATGACATTGTCGATGCCGAGGACAAGCTCGAGCACGGTAAGCGTTACAAACGCGATCCAAATTTGCGGGTCTGATATCCAATCCATATATATTGCAAGTTTGCCCTGATCAACGGCTATAGACAATTTTGCCGCCGACTATTGTTGCTGCCGCAGCACCTGTGAACTCCCAATTGTCGAACGGCGAGTTTTTTGATTTTGAACGCGATTCGGAAGTCATGAATGTCCATTTTAGAGCAGGGTCAATGAGCGTTACATCAGCTGTCGAGCCTGGGACAAGCGTTCCCCTATTCGCTAGCTGAAAGATCCTCGATGGGTTTGTGGAACATAATTCGACCATTCTGTATAGATCAATAACCCCTTTATTAACAAGCTGTTGAAACGTTAAACCTAAAGCTGTTTCTAGGCCGATAATACCGAACGGTGCACGGTCGTATTCGAGCGCCTTTTCGTCTGCATGGTGCGGAGCGTGGTCTGTTGCAATGGCGTCAATAGTTCCGTCTTTGATGCCCTCGATGATCGCTTCAAAATGCTCCTCGGAACGCAGCGGAGGAGCCATTTTTGTGTTGGTGTCATATCCTTCGACGGCCGCATCGGTCAGAGTGAAATGATGCGGTGTAACTTCGCATGTGATGTTGATGCCTTCATTTTTTGCACGGCGTATTGCTTCGACGGCTCCTTTGGTTGAGACGTGGGCGATGTGAATATGCGACCCAGTTTCTTTTGCAAGAATGATGTCGCGGACGACATCGATGTCTTCTGCAAGCGCTGGCATTCCTTTTAAGCCCAGCAAAAGAGAAATTTTTCCTTCGTGCATGACGCCGCCGCTACTCAATGATTTGTCTTCGCAATGATCGATCACGGGAAGATCAAAATCGCGTGCATACTGCATCGCTCGGCGCATGATCCCGGCATTTGGAACTGGGCGGCCGTCATCGGAAACAGCGACCGCGCCTGCGGTTTTCATCTCACCCATTTCGGCAAGCTCACTGCCGTCAGAAGATTTAGTGATCGCACCTATCGGAAAAACATTTGCAAGACCGGCACGCTCAGCCTGTTCGATCATGTAGCGAGTGATCGCAGCGTTGTCGTTGACCGGATCTGTATTCGGCATCGGGCAAACACTCGTCCATCCACCCGCAACCGCTGCCGCGCAGCCGCTTGCGATCGTTTCTTTGTGTTCCTGTCCCGGCTCACGCAGATGCACGTGCATGTCGATGAAGCCGGGAGCGACGATCAAACCCGTAGCATCAAATGTCTCGACATCTTTCGGCTTTTCATCACCTCGACCGATCCACGCCGCGACTTTTCCGTCCTCAATGAGCACGTCCATCCCACTGTTCTGGTTATTTGAGGGATCGATCAAGTGGCCGTTTGTTATCAATAACTTCATAAAAAACTATTCATTTGTTGCAGTGCCCCCGGTTGCGAGATACAGGACGGCCATGCGAACCGCGACACCATATTTTACCTGATCCAAAATAAGCGAACGCGAACTGTCAGCTACATCAGATGATATTTCGATGCCGCGATTCATCGGGCCGGGGTGAAGGACGATGGCATCCTTTTTTGCTAGCTCGAGACGTTCGTTCGTCAGGCCGTAGTGGATCGCGTATTCCCGCAGGGTCGGGAAATAGGCCGAGTCCTGCCGCTCCCGTTGGATGCGGAGGATCATAACGACATCTGCTCCGACAATTGCATCCTCGATATGTGGGCAAACTTGCAGGTCTTTTTCGACCAGATGCTGAAAATCGTAGGGCACGAGCGTTCGCGGGCCCGCGACGCGCACCTTTGCACCTAATTTGGTCAATAGATGTATGTTCGAACGGGCGACGCGGCTGTGGAGAATGTCTCCAAGGATCGCAACCTCCAAGCCCGCGATCGCTTTTTTGTGCTCGCGGATAGTCATAGCATCGAGCAAGGCTTGTGTCGGATGTTCGTTTGAACCGTCGCCGGCGTTGACGATCGCGGCACGGCTGACCTTGGCAAGTTGGTACGGCACACCGGCGCTCGAATGGCGGACAACGATGCAATCGGGAGCCATCGCGTCGAGATTCAACGCAGTGTCGAGCAGCGTCTCGCCTTTGCTAACGCTGGATGATGACACGCTGATATTGACGGCATCAGCTGAAAGGCGTTTGGCAGCGAGCTCAAACGAAGTGCGTGTGCGTGTCGAGGCTTCGAAGAAAAGGTTGATGATGGTCTTGCCGCGAAGCGCCGGAACCTTTTTAACTTCTCGCGTCGAAATTTCGCTGAAGTTTTCTGCCGTATCGAGAATACCCGTAATTTCCGCGCTGGTTAAATTACGGATGCCTAACAGGTCTCTTCTTCGAAACGGCTTTTCCATCTAACGCGCGGGCTTCTGCAACTTCACGACAATCTATACAAAAAAAGCAAGGCGTTTACCTTGCTTCAATAAACTAATCATTTGGGCGTTCGAAAATGCCCACGGCTTCGACATCGTCGAACTCTTTTAACATCACCTTTATTATCTCGGTCTGCTTTGTCGGCACGACCTTGCCGATGAAATCGGCCTGTATAGGTAATTCGCGGTGCTCGCGACCGCGATCGATCAAAACGGCGAGCTGCACCTTTTTCGGGCGTCCAAAATCCATCAACTGATCGAGAGCTGCACGGATCGTTCGGCCGGTGTAAAGTACGTCGTCGACAAGGATTATATTTTTGCCCTCAATATCGTGTTCGAGTTCGGTGCGATTGACTATCGGGTTGGCTCCAACGGTCGAGAGGTCATCACGGTAAAGGGTAATGTCGAGGATGCCAGAGAGCGGACGCTCGCCTTCAATTGCCTCGATCTTTTCAACGATACGATCGGCAAGCGGCACGCCGCGACGACGAATACCGACAATATATAGGCCTTTGGGGCCATTATTTTTCTCAACGATCTCCGTGGCGAGCCGGCGGAGGGCACGATTCATCGCAGTGGATTCCATGATCCGCGACTTTTCAACCAGATGTATTTCGTCTGCCATAAGACACGGAAATCGTAACAAAGGGAATGTGAAAGTTCAAAGATTAGAGTACGGGAAGTTTCGGTAAACGATTTGTTCAACTAAAATCTAAACAACTTGTGATGTCAAAATTGTGGCAAAAGCTGATCCGTCCGATCGTTTTCGGGTTTGACCATGAACGTGCGCACGAGCTTGGGATCGAGGCGTTGAAACTCGGTTTTGGCGGGCCGGGCTCTCATGGAATGCCTTTTGAATTTGGCGAGATCGATCGATTTGGGTTGAAATTTGCAAATCCACTGGGTCTTGCGGCTGGATTCGACAAGAACGGTGTTGTCGTCAATCAACTAGCTTCTCTGGGCTTTGGGTTTGTCGAGGTTGGTACTGTTACCTATGAACCGCAACCAGGAAATCCAAAACCACGTCTGTTTCGTTTGCCTGAAGACAAAGCATTGATAAATCGACTTGGATTCAACAACGAAGGTGCTGAGGTTGTCGCTGAGCGGCTAAAGAAACCGGATCGACGATGTGTCGTCGGTGTGAATATCGGCAGGAACAAGGATATTCCGAATGAAGAGGCAGCTGAAAATTACCTTAAATGTTTTGAGATCGTTCACGCGGTTGCGGATTATGTTGCGGTCAATGTTTCATCACCCAATACGCCAAGTTTAAGGGAACTGCAACGTGGTGAAAGTCTGGAAGAACTTATCGCTGCTCTGAAAAAAAGGAACACAGAACTCGGGGACAAGCCGTTACTTCTCAAGATCGCACCTGATCTGAACAAAGGCGAGATCGAGAAGGTAGTTGACATCTCTTTGCAATATGAGATGTCAGGCATCATAGCGACGAATACGACAACTTCACGTGAAGGACTAATTACCAAAGATAAGGCCATTACGAAAATAGGCAGCGGCGGGTTAAGCGGCAAACCACTCGCAAACCTCTCAAACAAAGTTATTTCGACAATATTTCGTTATTCAAAAGGTGCATTGCCGATAATTGGAGTAGGCGGCATTTTTACTGGTGAAGACGCCTTTGCGAAGGTCGCTGCCGGAGCATCGCTCGTCCAGGCTTACACTGGCTTTATTTACGGCGGGCCGTCTTTTGCGAAAGATGTCAATGTTGGGCTGGCGACGATCCTAAAACAACGTGGATTTCGAACATTTGACGAAGCCGTTGGGTCGGCATGCGAAGATTAATTAGATCTCGATAGCGATTAGCTGCCAGCGATTAGCTTTTCAGCTGTCTGTGGACGTTTGACACCCCTTGCTCAAAGGCTATAATTAACCCTTTGCCTTTCGGTTGCGGATGGCAGTTATTGACAATGATCATCGATCTGGACAGTGTAGCAAAAGCTGCGAAAGAAATCGCGATCGCGTTCGATCCTGCAGAGATCGATCTCGAGGGTGAGAACGCGACGCTCAGCGGTAGCACTGAGTTCATTGGCGAATCACAGCTGGTCGACGGGAAGGCACACATTCGGGGAACTATAAGATCGGATCTCTTGATCGATTGCACACGTTGTCTAGTGCCGATCACGAAACCCGTAAATATTGTATTTGACGATATTTTCGTGGATGCGAGCGAAGAGTCGAGAGTAGATGAGATCGAGGTCGGCATTGACGAGCTTGACGAATCGCTGGCTATCGATGGCAAGATCGACATTGCAGAGGTTGTGCGAGAGCAGTTACTGCTCGCTTTGCCGGATCAGGTCTTGTGTAAGGAAGATTGTAAAGGTTTGTGCCCGAAATGCGGTGCGAACCGAAATTTGATAGATTGTAGTTGTGCCGAAAACGAGATCGATCCTCGCTGGGAGGCACTTAAGGGATTCAAGTAATTCCAGATTCCAAACTTCAGATCGGAATATCTAATTTGAAGGCTGGAACCTGGAATTCAAAATTTTAGGAGTATTCATGCCAAATCCAAAACGACGACATTCACATGCACGCACGCGAACGCGTCGCGCTCACGACGCCCTCAAAACCCCGCAGTTCTACACGGACAAAGATTCGGGCGAAGCAAAGGTGCCGCATCGCATCGATGCAAAGACGGGAACGTATAAAGGCCGCAAGATAATTGACGTCAAAAACGCGGAATAATAGTTTGTAGAGTTCATAGAATTGATTGAGTTCGTAGATCAGAACTCAGCCATCTCTAAGAACTCGAAAGACTCTATGAACTCATTAACTAATGGTTAACGCGGGAATCATCGGGATGGGACACGCTTATCCGGAGGGCATTTTGACAAATGCCGACCTGGAAAAGATCGTCGATACCAACGATGAGTGGATAACTACGCGTACCGGCATAAAGCAGCGTCACAAGGCTGCAGCCAACGAGTACACTTCTCAGTTCGGCGTAAAGGCCGCACTGCAGGCATTGGAGCGCGCGGGACTTGATGCGACGGACATTGAGATAATCATTTGTGCGACGACGACTCCCGATCAGATCATGCCCTCGACCGGAGCTTTGATCCAGGCTCAGATCGGTGCTACTAATGCCGCGGGGATGGACGTCTTTGCGGCGTGTTCGGGCTTTTTATACGGGTTGACGATGGTTGAGTCGATGATTAGAACAGGCCAGATCAAACACGCTCTGGTCATCGGTGCCGAAGTTTTGACGAAGTATGTTGATTACACAGATCGCGGAACCTGCGTAATTTTTGGTGACGGTTCGGGAGCAGCCGTGCTCGGGCCTGTGCCGGAAGGGAAAGGTATTCTCGCTACAAAGATCCGCTCAGACGGCCGGTACGAAGATCAGCTTTATTCTCCTGGCGGCGGCACGAAACTTGGAACTACTCACGAGACGATCGATAGAGGCGATCATTTTTTTAAGATGAAAGGCAATGAGCTTTTCAAGGTTGCCGTGCGTTCGATGGCTGATATTTCGGCGGAAATGCTGGAGAAGGCGGGTTACACTGTTGACGATGTCGATCTGGTTATTCCGCATCAGGCGAACCAACGCATTACTGATGCGGTCGCATCACGCCTCGGCGTACCGGAAGAAAAAGTGTATTCGAATATTGCTCAGCACGGTAATACATCTTCTGCGTCGATACCCATCGCTTTGGATGAGTGCATACAATCTGGTCGAGTAAAAGAGGGAAGCCTCGTACTGCTGACCGCCTTTGGCGGCGGCGTGACCTGGGGGGCTACGGTGATCAGATTTTAGATTTTGGGTTCATATTGTTGATATTTAGATCGAATGTCTAAGACTGCATATATTTTCCCTGGACAAGGTTCGCAGGCCGTTGGAATGGGAAAGGACTTGTTTGACAACTTTACGCCGGCTCGTGAGGTGTTTGAGGCGGCGGATGAAGCTCTTGGATTTTCATTGTCGGAGTTGTGTTTTTCCGGTGATGAGGCTGAACTTCAACTTACGGCGAACACTCAGCCGGCAATTCTAACAGCATCGGTTGCGGCATACTATGCGGCGTTAGCTGAAGGATTGCCGGAACCGAAATACGTTGCGGGGCACAGTTTGGGAGAGTATTCGGCGTTGGTTGCGGCTGGTGTTTTGGATTTTGCCGATGCCGTCCGAACCGTAAGAAAGCGCGGGACGTATATGCAGGAAGCTGTTCCTGTTGGTGTTGGTGCGATGGCAGCGATCCTTGGCCTGGGTGTCGAAACCGTCGAGGCCGTTTGTTCAGAGGCTGCACAGGGACAGGTATGCAGTCCTGCGAATATAAACTCGCCATCGCAGGTTGTCATTGCAGGAAATACCGAAGCCATTGACCGTGCATGCGAGATCTTGAAGGAAAAGGGAGCTAAACGAGCCATAAAATTAAACGTCTCCGCTCCATTTCACTGTGCATTGATGATACCGGCACAGGAACGTCTTAAAGCGGATCTCGGGGAATTGAGGTATGGCGACTTTGCTTTCCCGATATTACATAATTTCGATGCGGAGCTGAATACTGATGCATCGGTCGTTAGTGAGAAATTAACGCAACAGGTTTCGTCCTCTGTGCGGTGGCTGCAGACAGTAGAGAATATGACTGCTAACGGTGTCGGTAGATTTATCGAGATCGGCCCGGGCAAGGTTTTGACGGGGTTGGTAAGACAGATCAGCAAAGATGTCACTTATGCCAACATTGAAAATACTGAAAGTTTAAGAAATACTTTAGAAACGCAATAAAAAAATAGGAGAAAATATGTCAGAAGTACAGGATAAGATCAAACAGATCATTGTTGACGAACTCGGAGTCGATGAGGCGGAAGTTACGGAAAATGCACGCTTCATTGAGGACCTCGGTGCGGATTCGCTCGACCTTGTTGAACTCGTGATGCGGTTCGAAGAGGAATTCGACATCGAAATTCCCGACGAAGACGCAGAGAAGATTCAGGGCGTCCGCGATGCGTATGCATACGTGGAGCAGCACAAGGGCTAAGAATTGAGGATCGACATGTAGGCCTCTTAATTGTCCGGTGTCAATTATTCTCTTTCCACTGTTATGAAACGTCGAGTAGTAGTTACAGGGCTCGGTCTGGTTACGGCGTGCGGAAACGACGTGACGGCGACTTGGAGCGCGTTGATGAACGGCGAGAACGGAGCGGATTACATTAAGAAATTCGATGCCGAAAAGTTTTCGACCAAGTTTGCGTGCGAAGTGAAGGACTTCGATCCGTTGAGTTTCCTTGATAAGAAGGAAGCTCGCCGAATGGGTGCTTTTACGCATTTCGCTCTTGCGGCCTCTGACGAGGCGATCAAGCACAGCGGTCTCGTGATCGATGAATCAAATGCCGAAATGATAGGCACTTATATCAGTTCCGGCATCGGCGATTTTTGGGCGATCGAGCGTGAGCATGAGAAGTTGCTCAAAGATGGCCCCGACCGCGTGTCACCGTTCTTTATCGTTTCGGCTATCGTCAACCTTGCCGCAGGGAATGTTTCTATTCGTCATGGGGCCAAGGGGCCGAATTCGGCGACAGCGACAGCCTGTTCGGCTGGCGCTCATGCTATCGGCGACAGTTTTCGCCTGATCGAACGCGGCGATGCCGACGCGATGATCTGCGGCGGTGCCGAGAGTGCCATCACACCGATGTCGGTTGCGGGTTTTGCTTCGATGCGTGCTCTTTCGTCACGAAATGATGATCCAAAGCATGCGTCGCGGCCGTTCGATCTCGAAAGGGATGGCTTTGTGATCGGTGAAGGCGCAGGATTGATGATCTTGGAAGAATTGGAGTTCGCAAAAGGTCGCGGTGCCAATATCCTTGCTGAGATCGTGGGCTACGGAATGAGCGGTGACGCCTTTCACGTTACAATGCCCGATGAAACGGGATCCGGAGCGATTCGTGTGATGCAGCGGGCATTGAAGGATGCGGCAATTGCACCTGAACAGATCGGATACATAAATGCTCACGGTACATCGACGCCATATAACGACAAATTTGAGACGCTCGCTATCAAGAAAGTTTTTGGCGACCAAGCCTACAAGATCCCCGTCAGTTCGACAAAATCAATGACCGGCCACGCTTTAGGTGCTGCTGGCGGCCTGGAAGCAGTGTTTTCCGTAAAAGCCATAATGGAAAATAGATTGCCGCCAACAATCAACTACGAATTTCCCGATCCAGATTGTGACCTCGATTACATACCAAACGCGGCTCGTGACGCTAAAGTTGAATACGTGCTGTCGAATAATTTTGGTTTCGGCGGGACGAATGCGTGTTTGATCTTTAAGAGATTTAGTGAGTGATAAGAATGCAGAAGCCCGCGCGTAAGCAAAGGGCGTAACATCCAACTTGAGTGTTACGCCCTCGCTTACGCGCGGGCTTCTGCACAATTATGAATATGAAAATTATTGTTTTGATGAAACAAGTCGCCAACAAGGACGCAGTTCTGCGTATCGCCGGCGACGAGAAATGGATAAACGAGGCTGATGTCTCGCAGCAGACGAACGAGTCTGATGGTTACGCGCTTGAAGAGGCTTTGAGAACAGTCGAGGCAAAAGGCGAAGGAGAGGTTGTTGTCTGTACTCTTGGGCCGCAGACAGCCAAAACTGTTATCAAAGACGCACTTGCTCGCGGAGCTAATCGTGCGATTCACGTCGTTGTCGAAGATAGCAAGGCACTTTCTGCTTATCAGATCGCAGCAACAATTGCCGACGCGATTCGCGTAGAAAACGCTGACCTGGTGTTTACCGGGTTACAGTCGGACGATGCCAGCTATGGACAGACCGGCGTGATTCTTGCTGAACTGCTCGGCATTCCTCACGCGACTATTGTCATCGAAGTTGATCGGGCAAGCTTAGGCGATACCCTTCGTGTCAAACGGGAGCTTGAGAGCGGTTGGTATCAGTGGTTTACATACAAACTGCCGTCGCTGCTCACGATCCAATCGGGTATCTCACAGATCCGTTATGCCTCGCTCAAAGGCATTATGGCCGCAAAGAGCAAAGAAATTCGTGAGGTTACGCCCTCGATCGAGGCTTTCGTCTCGGCAGGAAAGATCGAGAAAGTTTACATGCCTCTGAAAACCAAGCAGACGCAAATGCTCGGT
>CAZGSC010000047.1:0-20711 GCA_964528325.1 uncultured Chloracidobacterium sp.
AGGCTTTCTTAACTCAAAAGGTGGTTCATTACTGGTCGGTGTAGCGGATTCAGGGGATATTGTAGGTGTTAATCGAGAAATCGAAAAGTTTCATGCTAATAACACTGATAAATTTTTGTTACATTTCAAGAACTTATTAAAAAGCAAAATAGGCGAATCTTTTTACCCATTTATTAATCACCGACTTATAAAATTAGAACAAGTGTTTGTGCTCCTAGTCGAATGTGCGGATTCTCCAACACCGTGCTATCTTGACCGCAAAGATTTTTATGTAAGGACCAACCCGGCAACGGATAAACTTGAAGGTCCCGAAATGGTTGATTACATAAACCATCACTGGAAACGTTGAGGTGCCTGCTGAGGTTGCTATGGATATTAGCTGGCACGCCCAAACCATATTTCTTATTAGGCCGACGAGTTTTCGCTATAACCCAGAGACAGCGCAAACCAACGAGTTTCAAAAAACTACAGCTACAGAAACCGAAGAGCTAATAAAACAACAGGCGCTAACAGAATTTGATCAATTTGCCGAAACATTATTTTCGAAAGGCGTCAATATTCGTGTTTTTGAGGACACGGAGATGCCTCCAAAACCTGATGCGGTCTTTCCGAATAACTGGGTTTCGTTTCACTCGGATGGAACGGTCATTCTTTATCCAATGTGTGCCGTAAACCGTCGAAGCGAAAGGCGAATGGATATCATTGAAACACTCGGGCAGGAGTTTTGTATCGAAAAGATCATCGACCTTTCGCATTTTGAAAATGAAGGCCGCTTTCTCGAAGGCACTGGAAGCATTGTTTTTGACCATAAAGGCAAAACTGCATTCGCATGTATTTCTCCTCGCACTGACGCGAAGCTTTTTTCAGAGATCTCACAAACTTTGGGTTATTTGCCAATTAGCTTTCGGGCGACCGATGAGAACAGAAAAGAGATCTATCATACCAATGTAATGATGTGCATCGGACCGGGATTTGCGGTTGTATGCCTCGAAAGCATCAAAGATGCGAACGAAAGAACTGAGGTCGTTGAGACGTTGAAAAAGCGCGGATTAGAGATCGTTGACATCAGCTTTGAGCAAATGAACCGTTTCGCCGGAAACATGCTCGCTGTTTCAGGTGAAAACGGAAAAATCTTTCTTGTGCTCTCGACAAATGCGTTAGGTTCGTTCTCAAGCGAGCAAAAAACTACGTTGGAAAAGTATTGCGAACTTTTACCTGTCTCGATCCCGACAATCGAAACTCACGGAGGCGGTGGTGCGAGATGTATGATGGCCGAAATATTTTTACCGGAACTTAACAGGTAAACAACATGTCCGCAAAAATAACAGCATTTCTGATCACGATGGTCGCGAGCATGGCCGGCGGTGCTGTGATCTTCTTTTTTATGCTGCTGGCGATGAACGGCTACAGCGAGAGCGATTCGATATGGGGGCTGGGAATCTACGTTTTACTGGTGTTGATGGTTGCGATACTCTCAAGCACCGGAGCCTTGTTTCTAGTCGGTTTTCTAACGAAGAAACAATTCAGCCCCGCCATTTGTGTGTTTATTGCTGTCTCGGTGTTTTCGCTTCTCAGCATCGGACTTGAGATAGTTTGCAGCCTGATCGGGGTCGGTGTAGCTGAACTTGTACGGGTTAAATTCTGATCATAACTCTTACCCAACTATTACAAACCATTTCCCACTGACCTGTTACTCTAAAACTGTCTTATTTTAGCTAGTCATTTATTTCTTAATGCAAAACGTCCTCGATTTCGAGAAACCACGCAACGGTATCAATTGGAAAAATGTTGCGATCGTCACATCATTTCATTTACTGGCAATTCCCGTATTTTTCACATTTAGTTGGCAAAATCTTGCCGCTCTTTTGATCGGCAACTGGATAGTCGGCAGCCTCGGTGTTGGTCTTGGATGGCATCGTTTGTTGACCCACCGAAGTTTTAAAGCACCGAAGTGGCTCGAATATATTCTTACCATCTTTGGCACAATGTCGATGCAGGACCCGCCGGACAAATGGGTTGCGACCCATCGCATTCATCATGCGTTTGTTGATACAGATAAAGACCCGCACTCTGCGGAGTCGGGATTTTGGTGGCCTCAGATCGGCTGGGTCGTTTGGGGAACAGCACAGGACCACGACGCGGCGACGCTGAAGAAATACGTTCCGGACCTTTTGAAAGACAAAGGACAAGTTTTGATCTCACGATTTTTCTATATTCCGATCATCGTTTCGGCGGCCATACTATTCGCTCTCGGCGGTTGGACGATGGTTGTTTGGGGTGTTTTTGGACGTGTCGTTGTGGGTTGGCACACTACTTGGTTCGTCAACTCGCTCTCGCACATTTACGGCAAACGCCCGCACGACACAGGCGATCTGTCCACCAATAACTGGTTCGTCGCGATCCTGACCTTTGGCGAAGGCTGGCACAATAATCACCACGCCTTTCCCACTTCGGCGCGCCACGGCCTACAATGGTATCAATTTGATATGAACTGGATAACGATTCGCCTCTTTGAGCGTCTTGGTTGGGCGACGAAGATCCGCATCTTTGACACCGAAAGGCCGCCGGTCGAATTGAAACAGGCCGCTTAAAGTATTAGTATTCGGACAAATAGCGCCGAATATGAATACGAACCCGCAAAACTACACAGAATTTTGGGATTTTTACGTTTCCGAACACAGTCTGCCATTAACGCGCATTCTGCATTTTGTCGGCACGACTTTGGGCATAGCATTGTTAGTCTTTTTTGTCGTTCGCGGCCAATGGTATTTCTTTCCGGTCTTTTTTGTTGTCGGTTATAGCTTTGCCTGGTTCGCCCATTTTGTCATCGAAAAGAACAAACCTGCCAGCTTTCGTTATCCGTTTTGGTCGTTTATCAGCGATTTCAAAATGATCTTGTACATGGCGACCGGGCGAATGAAAGCTGAAGTAGAACGCGTTTTGAACCGCACTGCGGTAGAATGATTCCATGGCTGACAGCCTTGTAAATCCCGACGCTCTGAATTCGACCATCGAATTCCTAACAGCGATGGTCACGCCTGCGTTGCTGATCTCTGCGACGGGTTCGCTTGTGCTTTCGACCTCGACACGGTTGGGCCGTGTCATCGATCGTGTTCGCCAGCTCGAAGAGCGTTTGAGCGAGTTGATCTATTTAGAGGATAAGAATGAAGTGCCGCTATACGACAAGCGCGTTGAGGTGATCGTCGATCTGCTCGACAAAGTAACAAGCCGCGCACGCATACTCCAACGAGCGATGGCAGCTTTCTATTATGGTTTAGGCATGTTCGTACTCACGAGTGTGACGATCGCCATCGCGGCGATATTTAATAATTATCGAGGGCTGCCAATACCTATTGGCATCATCGGTATCATGTTCCTGTTTTGGGGTACACTGATGATGCTCAGAGAAACGCGAATGGCGACCGCGACCGTTAACGCCGAGATGGACTTTACGTGGGAACTCGCACGCAAAGTCGCTCCAAAAGAAGTCGCGAGCAAATATCACCGCCGCGGAAAAAACAAAGGAACATCTTTCGCAAAGATCAAGGATAAGAATGAACCCAAAGTATCTGACACTTTTGGCGGAGAATAGGCTTCGCGAGCGCGTCGAGGCTCTCGAAGCGATGCTCACGTCATGCACGGTTTGCCCAAAAGATTGTGGCAACGACCGCTTGAATGACGAGATCGCCGCGTGCTATTCCGGCCGTTTGCCGATCGTGTCGAGTTACACCGCGCATTTCGGCGAAGAGCCTTGTCTAAGCGGAACAAAAGGCGCGGGAAATATTTTCTTTGGCAACTGCAATCTCCGCTGTGTCTATTGCCAGAACTATCAGATATCGCAAACCTGGAAAGAGCAGAAAAAGAACGAGGTAACCCACGAACGTCTTGCCGAAATGATACTCGAATTGCAGGATCGCGGCTGTCACAACATCGGCTTTGTTTCGCCCACACATTTTGCTCCGCAGATGGCAAGAGCAATTCTGATCGCTGCCGAAAAAGGCTTGCGACTGCCTATCGTTTACAACACAAACGCCTATGATTCCGTCGAGGTGCTCCAACTGCTCGACGGCATCGTCGATGTCTATTTACCTGATCTAAAGTACGCCGATTCCGATGCCGGTTTTCAGTATTCAAAAGTTCGCAACTACAAAGAACACGCCCGTGACGCGATAAAAGAAATGCACCGTCAGATGGGTGACGAGCTTGTTTTTGGCGACGACGGATTGCTAAGACGCGGACTTATGATCCGCCTTTTGGTTTTGCCGAACGACATCGCAAACATCGAGGAGAACCTGCGTTGGATACGTGAAGAACTTTCGCCAAAAACAGCGATCTCGCTTATGGCTCAATATTACGCAACCAACAAAGCCGCAACCGACCCGCGATACATCTTACTGTCGCGCCGCATTTCCGAAGGTGAATGGTTTCAGGCCGTGTCACTGCTTGAGGATTTGGGAATGGAAGAAGGCTTTATGCAGGAATACGAATCGGCATCTCATTATTACCGGCCGGATTTTACGGATCAGGAGAAACCCTTTAGGGACATAAGAGACTTTCAATAGGAATGGTTGAATTAAAGAGACGTCTTTTGAATGGATGCCTCATAGTAACATCGCTATTTGGATATCTTGAGTGGGGAACAGAAAATCATATGTTCCTTTTTCAGGGTGAGATAGAGGTCCTTTCTAAGCTACTGAATAATCCAGTTGCCGCGGCCCATCCATTTACTCTTCTCCCCTTAGTCGGACAGATCATATTGTTCGCAACCTTATTTCAGAAAAGACCTGGCAAAATTATGACTTTTGTAGGCCTTGGTTGTTTGGGGCTATTGCTTGTGTTCATGTTCCTGATCGGTATTCTCGCCTTAAACTACAAGATATTTCTTTCGACACTGCCATTCCTCATTACAGCTATACTTACAGTAAAGGAGAATTTGAAAAAATGAAGATCGGCGACACTGCACCCGATTTCACTCTAAAGGACGGCGACGGAAACGATTGGACGCTTTCGGACCATCGCGGAAAGGTTGTCGTGCTGATGTTCTACCCGGGCGATGACACGCCGGTGTGCACAAAAGAAATGTGTTCGGTGCGTGACCATTGGTCGGACTATCAGGCGACGGGCGCAGAGGTTGTCGGTATATCGACCGACTCCGTCGCTTCGCATGAAAAGTTTGCTGATAAATACAGTCTGCCGCTGCGGCTTTTGGCGGATGAGAAAGGCGAAATCAAGGACAAATACGGCGCTAGATCACTCATACCGGGCCGCACTTCACGTTCTGAATTCGTTATCGATCCGCAAGGCAAACTCGCATATCAAAAAATTCGCCCTATCGGTTTTATGCGACCAAGCGATGACGATATTCTTAATGCAATAAAGGCCGCGAGCAAATAGCGGCGAAGCGTGATAAGATTTTGTTATGGACGAATTGATCAAACAGGTATCGGAGCGTGCCGGTATCTCCGAAGAGCAGGCAAAGGCAGCGGTTGAGACGGTCGCAGGATTTTTGAAGGAACGCGTTCCCGCGCCGTATAACAGTTACGTTGATAGTTTCCTTAGTGGAGGCGGTGGCGAAGGTGGCGGCGGATTGCTCGGCAGTCTTAGCGGTATGTTCGGCGGTAAGTAGAAATGGCTTTATTTGGTGAAAAATTTAAATGCTCGCGTTGCGGGCAAAAAAACGAGCAGCTCGCGTTCGCTCCTATCCCCAATGAGCTCGGCCAGCGCGTTGCCGCCGAGATCTGCAAAGATTGCTGGGCCGAATGGCAGAAAAAGCAGATGCAGCTTATCAACCACTACGGCCTCGACGTTTCCAATCCAGACTCGCACGAGTTTCTTTTCGACAACTTGAAAATATTCCTCTTTAACGAAGGCGTCGAGCTTGCACAGATCGACACTTCGCAAGAAGGAAAGATCAACTGGTAGGCCGCTTCTCGAACAAACTAAAAACTCAAAACCAAAAAAGGTTAGCTTTGGCGCTAGAATTACCTTGTGGCAAAGCAACTGGACAAAAAGCATCCGCTTGCCGTGCGTTGGCTGCACTGGATCAATTTCCCTCTGCTCACGATGATGATCTGGAGTGGCCTCTTGATCTACTGGGCAAATCAAGTGTATTCGATACGAATTGCCGGAACCGAATTATTCCATTTTTTTCCGCAGTGGTTTTTCGACACGCTCGGTATCCCGTATCGGCTCGCCGAAGGCTTGCAGCTCCATTTCTTTTTCATGTGGCTCTTCGCAATAAATGGTGCGATCTATATTGCTTACACAATTGTTTCGGGTGAGTGGCGAGCATTAATTCCTTTGCCCGGTTCATTAAAGCGGGCTCCGCTCGTCGCTCTGCACGACGCCCACATCATCAAAAGTAAACCACCTCAAGGAAAATATAATGACGCTCAGCGAATCGCATACACAGGCGTGATCCTGATGGGAGCAGCATCGACGCTGACAGGGCTTGCGATCTACAAACCATTGCAGCTCGCCTGGTTGACTTCATTGCTTGGCGGCTACGAATGGGCGAGATTTGAGCATTTTTGGCTGATGGTATTGTTCGTGCTATTTTTCGCCGTGCATGTTGTGCAAGTTGCTTTTGCTGGTTGGAGCAATTTTCGGTCTATGGTTACCGGTTATGACATTGTGGATGCAGTCGAATCTAAGCCGGAGCAAACAACGGATAAGGTGACCGTATGAATGAAGATAAAGAAATACTGCTGGAAAAGGTTCGTGAATTTGAGAAGAGGACCGGCCACACAATAGATTCTTATCCTAACGATCCGAATAACACTGCCTCAGTCTTAAAAGAACGCCGCTTTTTGAGTGAGCCGCTGTCCGCTGAAGATGCAAACAGACGAATGTTTCTTCGATCTCTTTTCAGTTTTTTAGTTGGTGGCGTAGCCGCATGGACTGGAATTCTTAGTTGGTGGTGGACGTCAGATGAGACAAAAGGAGCTCTGTTTCGACGCACATTCGAGTTTAACGAGAAAGTGAGTCAGTTCTTTTACAGCCCTGATCGGGTCGCACCGGAATTTCCATTGTCTAGCGTCACTGCGGCGCGAGTAAATGGAATGGAAGGCCTGGAGAGCGAATTTGATCCGGCATCGTGGACGCTCATCGTTCGCGGCCTTGCAAACAGGACAGACGATTTGTTTTTAACACTTGACGACATAAAAAAACTTCCACGTACCGAAATGGTCACTGAGTTCAAGTGTATCGAAGGATGGAGCACGATCGTGCATTGGGCTGGTGTGCGGTTTTCAGATTTTATCAAAGCTTATCCTCCACTTAGCTTTGAGAATGAACGACAAGACGGACGCCCGAAGGACTTGGCGCCATTTGTCTCGATGGCGACGCCGGACGAAAGATATTTCGTGGGCTGGGATATCAAGTCGATCATGCATCCTCAGACGCTGCTCGCCTACGAAATGAATGGCGTACCGCTAACACTCGATCACGGCGCTCCGCTGCGGCTTGCGAGTCCAACCAAATACGGCATCAAGCAGATAAAGCGTATCGGCCGTATCGAGTTTACCGCTGAGCGGCCAAGAGATTATTGGGCGGAAAACGGCTATGATTGGTATGCAGGCCATTAATAGTAACAACGCTCAACCTCTATGATTCTCGACGCCGATCTACGCCTCATAAACGAAGAATTTTATGCCGAGAGTATAACCCCGGCTCAACTCGACAACCTTCTCGCCGATGGCTGGCGGCACTTTGGCACACACTTTTTTCGTTACAACCTCGGCGTCTATGAAGACGAAATAAGACGCGTCCTGCCGCTTCGAATTCGTCTTGCCGATCTCAAATTTTCAAAAAGCCAACGCAGGGTTTTGAAAAAAAATGATGGCCTCGAAGTCAAAATTCAACCAATCGAGATCACCGAAGAAACACACGGTCTTTTTGACCGTCATAAGCGGCGATTCAAAAGAGGTGTCCCGGACTCGATCTACGATTTTCTCTCTCACGATCCGGCAGATGAACCAACCAAAGGGCTTGAGGTCGACGTTCGCCTCGACGGAAAACTTCTGGCCGCGAGCTTTTTCGATGTCGGCAAAACCTCCGTCTCAAGCATCTACGGCATCTTCGACCCGACAGAGCATGCGCTCAGCCTCGGCATTTTTACGATGCTAAAAGAGATCGAATACGCTCTCGAAACCGGCAAAGAGTATTACTACCCGGGCTACGCCTACGAGGGCGAATCTTTTTACGATTACAAGAAACGGTTTACAGCTCTCGAAGTGTTTGACTGGATCGAAAATTGGCAAAAGTTTTCACCACAGAGACACGGAGAGCACAGAGAAGATGACAAAGAGTAAGAATAAATTTCACAAAAAGCTGTCCGCTTTATTTTGCCTGTGGGTTTCTATTCTCTGTGTTCTCTGTGCCTCTGTGGTGAATTCCACAGCTCAGGATTGGAAAACCGTCAACGACGGCATCGAGTACGCCGAGGTCACCCGCGAGATCAGCGGCCTCAAGGTCAATATGAACCTCCTCCGCCTCGACCTCACAAAGGTCCGCCTCGACGTGGTCCACGCTATGGACGCCGCCATCGGCACCGAGAAAACATCGTCCATCGCCGCGCGCCACGGCGCTTTTGCAGCGATCAATGCAGGATTTTTTAGGCTGGATACGAGTGAATTCGCCGGTGATGCCGCGGGAATCTTGCAAATTGATAATGAACTCATTAGCGATAGTTTGTTCGACCGGATCGCTGTTGCGATACACAACTCTCCAAAAAAAACCAAAGTTGACTTTGGCCACGCAAATAGTCATGCGTGGGTATCAATTTCACCCAATTTTTCCTCGATCACTGTCGATGGAATAGACCGCGAACCTAAACCGAATGAAACAATCCTATTCACCAAAGAATTCGGCATTACGCCTAGAATGAAAACATCGACGGCGGAATTGGTTCTTTCAGATTGCTTATATGTTTGCCGAAAATACAAATTGTCAGACGGGGCCGGAGGCACACCGGTGCCGAAAAATGGTTATGTCTTGGTACTATACGACGAAAAGGTAAATTTAATGACAGCGGAGCTTCGAGTAAAGCTGAAAGAGCTATATTTAGGGCCGACTGTGAATAATATCATCCGGTTAAAAGATGGAAAGAAAAGACGCTTCGATAAAGCAGAAGATATTGTCGGCGGCGTTCCGCAACTAATCAAAAACGGCAAGATCGACATCACATGGGAACAGGAAAAAGCGACCAGATCCTTTGTCGAAACGCGGCATCCGCGGACCGCTGTTGCAAAGCTCAAGGACGGTAAATTTCTGATGATAACAGTTGATGGCCGGAGCGAATCAAGCGGCGGCATCGGCTTGCAGGATCTTGCCGAATATCTGCTGAGCCTCGGTGCGACAGACGCGATGAATCTCGACGGCGGTGGATCGACAACTATGTTCCTAAACGGCAAAGTCGTCAACCACCCCTCGGACAAAGAAGGCGAGCGAAAGGTCAGCGACGCCATCCTCGTCAAGCTCAGAAACAAGAAGTAACCAGTCACGTTGCCCGGTTTAGATAACTACCTGCTGATCAAATTAAGATAGTGCCTTACTGTTTCCGGCGATAGATCATTTGAGATCAGGCCGATATAGTTATCCGGCCGCAATATCATCATAAATGATTCTTTAGCGCCAAATATCTCAGCGATATGCGGAAACAATGAGAACGTGTGCGTGGCGATCCGGCCTTTCCATTCTTCCATCAGATGATCAGCCGGCGGCATCTCATTTTTTCCATCAAAGAAAAACACCAAATGAAAAATCGGTTCGCGCAAACGATCATAAATGCTTGCTCCGTCAACCTCGAACCATGGCATCCGATCGCCGGCTTTTACCGTGAACTCACCTGTTGTTCGGTTAAGCGAACTGCTGCGATAGTTGATCGCGATCTGTGAGATACGCGGGAAAAGAAACTTCTTGAAAGCATCGAGATTGAACAGAAATTGCGCCACATACGGAAAGATATACAGCCGTGTAAAGACCAGCAGCGGCTCGGGGCTTGCGACAAGGCCAAAGAAGCGGTCGGTCGTTTTGGTCAACGTTTCGGCGTTCGGCAGACGTTCTTGATTGTAGGTCGTGAGCAGTTCACTACTCGCATTGCCGCCTAAAACCCAAGCCAGTTTCCACGCCAGGTTGTAACCGTCCTGTATTCCCGTGTTCATGCCCTGTGCGCCGGCAGGCGAGTGAATATGCGCCGCGTCGCCGGCTAAAAAACACCGGCCGACTGAAAATTTGTCAACGTGCCGCGTGTGAACTTTATACGTCGAGAACCAATTGACGTGCGTGATGTCGATGTCGATCTCGGCATCAAGCTTTATTCGTTCCTCGATCTCTTCGTACAAAACGTCGCCTTCGTCTTTTTCAAACTCCTGAGGAAAAGTTCCAACGATACGATATTGTCTGTCCCCGGACATCGGGAAAAACGCCAGCAGCGAGTTTTTCATCAGAAAAACCTGCAGTGCGTCATGGCCGTAGGCCCAATCGATCCGCACGTCGGCAACGAAAAAAAGCCGTTCGAAAGTACTGCCCGTAAATTCTAAACCCAGAGAATGTCGGATCAGGCTTTTTGCTCCGTCACAGCCGACCAAATATTTTGCTTGGACCGTTTCGGTCTCGCCGTTTGAATTCCTGACACTCGCAGTTGCACCGGCGGGATCCTGTGAAAAGTTCTCAAGCTCTGTCTGCCATCGAACGTCGTTACCATGTTCTTTGATGAAATCGTAAAGCAGCGTCTCGTGCTTTCCCTGTTCGACGATGAGCACATACGGGTAAGGGCTCATACCCTTGCCGAGTTCGTGAAACACAGCTTCGCCGCGCACCTTGCCGCCCGCAAACATCCGAACTTTTTCGGCGATCGCTCCAAGCTCGATCAGTTTATCTGACAAACCGATCTGCTCGTAGATCTCAAGCGTACGTGCCTGGACGCCAATAGCTTTTGAATACGGTGTGGTCGTTTCTTTCTTGTCGATGATGACGAAATCAACGCCATATCGGATCAGTTGGCACGCCAACGCCAGGCCGGTCGGCCCTGCACCGACTATCAAAACGTCCGTCTTCATTTCTGTCAGATCCTAAACGCCAACAGGCGTTTTCTGTTTGTCCAGGTTGAGTTTTAGATCGTCGTCTTTTACTTCAACTAACACACTGCCGCCGTGGGTAAGTTTGCCAAAAAGGATTTCATTAGCAAGCGGTTGTTTGATCTTTTCGTGTATAAGTCGCGACATCGGCCGCGCCCCGAAGCGTGCATCGAAACCGTTTTTTGCAAGCCATTCTCGGGCACCTTCGGCAAGTTTTACGAGGACACGCTTTTCAGCAAGCTGGCCGTTGAGTTCCTTGACAAATTTATCAACGATAAGTTTTATCACGTCCAGATCAAGCGGCTTGAACGGCACCCAGGCATCGAGACGATTACGAAACTCCGGCGTAAACGTCCGCTCGATCACGCCTTTTGCATTGCCCTTTGTGTCTGACAAATTACGAAAACCCACTCCGCCCGACGACAGTTCGCGAGCACCGGCATTGGTCGTCATTATCAGGATCACGTTGCGAAAATCGGCCTTTTTGCCGTTGTTGTCGGTCAACGTGGCCGAGTCCATCACCTGCAGCAGCAGATTAAAAAGATTTGGATGTGCTTTTTCTATCTCATCAAGCACAAGCACGGCGTGCGGCGTTCGCATGATCGCTTCAGTAAGCAGGCCGCCCTGATCAAAGCCGACATATCCCGGCGGCGCGCCGATAAGGCGCGAAACAGTATGCGGCTCGGCGTATTCGCTCATATCGTAACGAAGAAATTCAACGCCTAGGATATCGGCAAGCTGTTTAGAAACTTCGGTCTTACCTACACCGGTCGGTCCTGAGAACAGAAAAGAACCAACCGGTTTGGTCTGATGTCCGAGGCCTGCACGTGAGATCTGGATCGCATCGACAATGGCGTCGATAGCCTGATCTTGACCAAAGATATTCTTCTTCATGTCGTCACGGAGCGAACGCAGACGCGCCCGTTCATCAGCGACAACGGTTTTCGGAGGTATCTTTGCCATACGAGCGATAGTGTTCTCGACCATCTGCACCGAAACCTTCTTAGGCCGGCGGCTGGCAGGCAAAAGCTTGACCGAAGCCCCGACCTCATCGATCACGTCTATGGCTTTGTCGGGCAAGAAGCGGTCATTTATGTATTTTCCGGCTAGTTCCGCTGCAGTGCGAAGCGCGTCGTTGCCGTATCTGACGCCGTGATGTTGCTCGTAGAATTTCTTGAGGCCCTTAAGTATCTCGTACGTTTCCTCGACTGTCGGCTCGTTAATATCTATCCGCTGAAAGCGTCTTGCAAACGCACGGTCACGGTCAAACGCAGCCTTATACTCGGCATGCGTGGTCGAACCGATGCAGCGTAATGCACCATCAGCGAGCGCCGGTTTTAAAATATTCGAAGCATCCATCGAACCGCCCGAAACGGCTCCGGCACCGACGATCGTGTGTATCTCGTCGATAAAAAGAATGGCGTTTTCCTGTTCTTTCAATTCGTTAATGATCGCCTTGAATCGCTGTTCGAAATCACCTCTGTAACGCGTTCCGGCAAGCACAGCTCCCATGTCGAGAGCAAATACTTTCGCCCCCTGCAAAACTTCGGGTACATCGCCTTCGCTGATCTTCAGAGCCAAACCTTCCGCCAGTGCGGTTTTTCCGACGCCGGGCTCACCGACGTACAGCGGATTGTTTTTCTTCCTCCGGCATAGCACCTGGATCGTGCGTTCGATCTCAGGAGCACGGCCAACTATCGGATCGATCTGTCCGGCGGCAGCTTTTGCAACGAGTTCTACCGTAAAACTCTCAAGTGGTTTCTTGCGTTGAGCCGGAGAGTCAAGTTCGTCGTCCTCGACGCCTTCAAACATCGGCTCGCTTGCATCGATCTTTGATATGCCGTGGGAAATGTAGTTAAGAATATCGAGCCGCGTCACGCCCTGCTGCAGCAAAAGGTAAACGGCGTAAGATTGCTCAGCCTGATACAACGCGGCCAAAATGTTGCCGCCATCGACAGATCCCTGACCGCTACCCTCGGCTTGCAAAACTGCGTATGAGATCGTCGATTGAAATGTTGACGTTAGTTCAGGCATTGCCGTCGCATTAGGCGGCATCTTTTCAAGCGCGCTGTCAAAATACACCTGCAACGCTCTGCTCAGCTCATCTATCTGCGCACCGCAGTTGAACAATATCTCGCGCGCCGACGCGTCTTCGAGCAACGCAAAAAGCAAGTGCTCAAGCGTAACGAATTCATGCTTATGTTTTACAGCCTCATCAACTGCAAAACTTAATGTTTCTTCTAATTCTCTGGTCAACATCCCAATATTATTTTAACAGTTTCGCCGGCTTGAAAATAGCCATCTTGACTTCAGCTAGGCAAATCTAACGCCCGTAGGATGAATTTCCGAAACGTAAATGTTGTATCCAATATCGGTTTGGGCGTATACGTCATTCATTGCTGCTTGAACATTTTCAGCAGTCTCCTGCGTTTTGCTCAGCATAAAAATAGACGGCCCTGAGCCAGAAATTCCGCCGCCAAGTGCTCCTGCACTGAGACTCGCAGTTTTTACGTCATCAAATTTTGGTATCAGCGATTTGCGAGCAGGCTCAACTATCGTGTCTACCATCGAGCGCGAAAGAAGGTCGTAATCGCCTTTCGCAAGCGCGGCTACGAAAGCACCAAGATTGCTCCAATTGCGAACCGCATCCTTGAGCGGAACCTCTTTGGGGAGAATTGCACGCGCTTCTGCGGTTTTGATCTCGATCTGAGGGTGAATCACGGTAGCAAACATCGGCGGAAAGTCTATTGAAACAATATCGAGCGGTTCAGCCGAGCGAACAAGCGTAAAGCCGCCGTAAACACAGGGCGCGGCGTTATCCGCATGCCGCGAGCCGGATGCCAGAAACTCGCCTTCCATAGCAAAGCGGACAAGTTCGAGCTTGGAAAACCGCTCACCGATCAGCTTGTTAGCGGCCACAACCGCACCGCACGAACTCGCGGAGCTTGAACCGATGCCGCTGCCCGGTTTGATGTGTTTCCTGATCTCAACCTCAAAACCGAAATCGGATCGCACAGCATCCATCAACGCCTGCAAGGCAACGCCAGCTGCATTTTTCGCCGGATCGGACGGCAGATCATAGTCATCGCTATTGATAATACGAACGGCACGTTCATCTATCTTTCGAACCGTCATCTCATCACACGGCTCCACGAGAGCAAAGCCGAGACAATCAAAACCGCAAACAACATTAGAAACCGTCGCCGGCGACAAAACCCTTACTTCGTCCATATTTTGGTAAATTGCACAAACCGTATATGATTTGATATTTTACGTTTCATCCGAGTTAAATAGATGCACTACTTTAGCACAAACCGCAGGTCGCCTCATGTTTCGTTTCGCGACGCCGTCCTGAGCGGTCAGCCGGACGATAAAGGGCTGTATTTTCCGTCCGAGATACCACATTTGTCCACTGATCGGTTAAAAGGCTTATCCAAGCGGTCAAATGAGCAGATCGCCTTCGATGTGATCCGCCCTTATGTCGCGGGTGAAATACCTGATGAAACGCTTTTCACGATATGTGCCGAGACTGTGAATTTTGATTTTCCGCTCGTTCGAGTTACGGACGACATTTCTGCTCTTGAGCTGTTCCACGGGCCGACACTCGCATTTAAGGACGTTGGGGCAAGGTTCATGAGCCTCTCACTTCAATATTTTTCGCGAGATAATGCTGAAAAAACGATCGTTATCGTTGCCACCTCCGGCGATACCGGCGGAGCAGTCGCCGCCGGTTTTCACGGCGTCGAAGGCATAGACGTAGTTATTCTGTATCCAAAAGGCAAAGTCAGCAAAGTTCAGGAGCTGCAACTGACAACTTTGGGCGGCAATGTAATTACATTGGAGGTACGCGGTAATTTTGATGATTGCCAAGCCCTTGCAAAACAAGCACTTGCAGACGCTGATATTAATACAAAAGTTCACCTCACCTCTGCCAATTCGATCAACGTCGCCCGCTGGCTGCCACAGCAGTTCTATTATTTTTACGCCTTGAAGCGGTGGAGCGGCGAACCGCCGGTGATCTCAGTGCCAAGCGGCAATTTTGGCAATCTTGCATCGGGTATTTTGGCCCATATTTCGGGCCTTCCGGTAAAGAAATTCATCGCCGCATGCAATGCCAATGACGTAGTGCCGCGATTTATGCAGAGCGAAGCATACGAACCCAGACAGTCGATCGCCACACTTTCGAACGCGATGGATGTCGGCTCGCCCAGCAATTTCGTGCGAATTCTGGAGATTTTCGATAATAAATTTGTTGATCTCAAAGAAAAACTCGAGTCCGTAAGCATCTCGGACGAAACGACCGCAGAAACAATGCGTGATGTATATAGCAGCCACGGCTATACCCTCGATCCTCACGGTGCCGTCGGCTATCGAGCGCTGGCAGATCACTTAGATGGACACGCAGATGAAAAAGGCATTTTTCTCGAAACCGCTCATCCTGTAAAATTCGATTCGGTAAACGAGATACTAGGAACACAAAGTAAAGTACCTGCATCAGTCGATTCCCTGTTTTCAAAAGAAAAGCAAAGCATCGAAATGGATGTGAAATATGAGGATCTGAAAGATCTCCTCATCAGTAAAATATGAAGGTCCTAAAATTCGGCGGCTCATCAGTTGGGAGCACCGAAACAATTGAAAAAGTAATTGAAATAATCCGAACAACGATCAAGTCCGGCCCGTGCGCGGTTGTGCTATCAGCGATGCAAGGCACTACGGATGCTCTCATCGAGGCCGGCCGCTCGGCGGAGCGCGGCGACGATGGATACATAGAAATTCTCAGCAACATTAGTCAACGTCACATCGATACGATCCACAAACTTTTCGGCGACGAGCCAAATCACGGCGTTTTAGATTTTGTCGAAACCACCGTAAAGGAACTCGAAAATCTGTGCGAAGGCGTGCGGCTGGTGCATGAACTGTCCGCCAAGACACTCGATCGGATCTTAAGTTTCGGCGAGATCGTTTCAACGCGCATTGTTTCCGCCAAACTTTCTGAAGCCGGCATTGAAAACGAATGGAAGGACAGCCGCCTTGTGATACGCACCGATTCAAATCACGGATTTGGACTGGTTGATTTTGCAGAAACCAATCGCAGGATGAAGGAATATTTTGAATCTTCGCCGGCAAAGCTGCATATTTTTCCGGGCTTTATCGCGAGCGATGCCAAAGGCTACACGACAACGTTAGGACGCGGCGGTTCGGATTACACGGCAGCGATAATCGCAGCCGCCATAGACGCCGATGTGCTTGAGATCTGGACCGATGTGTCGGGAATGATGACCGCCGATCCGCGATTTGTCCGCAATGTACGTCAGATCTCGCATATCAACTACCGCGAGGCGATGGAGCTGTCGCACTTTGGAGCAAAGGTCATTTATCCGCCGACGATCCAGCCCGTGATGGCAAAAGGCATTCCCGTGTTGATCAAAAACACCTTCGAACCCGATAATCCTGGAACATTGATCGAATCTGATTCGGCTCCTGAAAAGGACATGATCCGAGGCATAACCAGCATCGACAAGATCACGGTCCTTAATCTCGAAGGAAGCGGAATGGTCGGCATCCCGGGCTTTTCAAAGCGGCTCTTTGACGCCCTTTCGCGTTCACAGATCAATGTCATTTTGATCACGCAAAGTTCGTCCGAACATTCGATCTGCGTGGCGATCGAAGAGAAATTTGCCGAAGCCGCAAAACGAGCGGTCGATCGCGAATTTGAATATGAGATCAACGTCGGCAAGATCGAACCGCTGAAAGTTGAAAGCGGATTCTCGATATTAGCCCTCGTTGGCGACAACATGAAAGAGCACACAGGCGTAAGCGGCAAAATGTTCACGACGCTCGGTCACAACGGCATCAATATTCACGCCATCGCGCAGGGCTCAAGCGAGAGAAATATCTCCGCGATCATCTCGTCAAAGGATGTACAAAAAGCCGTTAATACTCTGCACGAGGAATTCTTCTCAGATGGCAACAAACAGATCAATATCTTCATCGCCGGCACGGGAACGGTCGGAGGCAAGCTGATCGAACAACTCCGCACTCAGCATCAGCACTTACTCGACGAGATGCGTTTGAATGTTCACGTTGTAGGCATTGCGAACAGCAAACGCGCGCTGTTTGCCGAAGAAGGCGTCGATCTCGAGTCCTACAAAGCCGATCTTAGTAACGCCGACACAATGTCTATCGCGACGTTTGCAGATAAGATCGTCGCACAAAACTTACGCAACTCGATCTTTGTCGATGCCACAGCCAGCGCTGAGGTTGTCGAGGTATATTCAAAAATGTTGGCAAAGAGCATTTCAGTGATCGCCTGTAATAAGATCGCCGCGTCTTCAAGCTACGAAAACTATGCGCACCTAAAAGATACGGCGCGTGAATTCGGAACAAACTTTTTCTTTGAAACAAACGTCGGCGCAGGTTTGCCAGTAATAAATACCCTCAACGACCTGCTCCGCAGTGGCGATAAAGTGGATCGTATCGAGGCGGTCCTATCCGGCACGTTGAATTTTGTTTTTAACAACTACGACGGAACCCGAAAGTTCGCCGACGTAGTCCGTCAGGCACAGGAAGAAGGCTACACCGAACCTGATCCGCGGCTTGATCTCAACGGAACTGATGTCGCGCGAAAAATATTGATCCTCGCACGCGAGGCCGGCAATCGAATCGAGATGGAAGACATCGAAAATGTCGGCTTTTTGCCGGAATCGTGTTTAGAGGGCACCGTCGAAGATTTTTACGCCGAAATGGAAAAGCACGAAGATCATTTCAAACGCCTGCTTGACGACGCTGTCAGCAAAGGCTTGAAACTCAAGTACATCGCCTCATTCAGTGGCGGAAAAGCGTCAGTCGGCCTGCAGTCGATCGGCCCCGAACACAATTTCGCAAACCTTTCTGGCAAAGACAACGCCGTGCTTTTCTATACCAACCGCTATGCCGATCAGCCGCTCGTTGTAAAAGGTGCGGGAGCCGGCGCCGACGTGACCGCAGCGGGCGTCTTCGCCGACATCATCCGCGCGTCAAGATAATGCATAAGCCCGCGCGTAAGCAAGGGCGATACACTCACGTTGGATGTATCGCCCTTGCTTACGCGCGGGCTTGTGCAAACTAAATCAATCAGCCAAATAACCAAACTTACCGTTCCGATAATCGTCAATAGCTTCAGCGATCTCGGCTTGCGTGTTCATCAGGAACGGGCCGTATTGTGCGATCGGCTCGTTGAGCGGCTCACCGCTCATTACCAGCAGAATACTGTCCTCGGCGGTCTCAACCTTTATCGACTCACCCTCGCGCTGGAACAGCGCAAGATGATCTGTCGCGAGTTTTTCGGCTTCATTTATCGTCGCAGAGCCTTCGATAGCAAGGATCGCCGTCGTATAGCCGGTTGGGAACGACAGTTTTACCTGTTCGCCAGCTTTCGGCTTTAGGTTGTAAAGATGCACTGGCGAAAATGTTGTCGCCGGACCTTTAACGCCGTCAAATTCACCAGCTATGATCTCGACCTCGCCACCGTTCGACAATTTCACTCTGCCCATCTCGACGTTTGTGATCGCCTGGTACTTCGGCTCAGTCATTTTGTCCTTCGCTGGTAAATTTACCCACAACTGTACCATTTGAAACGGACCGCCCTCGCGATTGTATTCCTGCTCGTGATATTCCTTATGCAAGAGGCCGCTGCCGGCGGTCATCCATTGAACATCGCCTTCGCCGATGACACCTCCGCCACCTCGGCTGTCGTGATGGGCAACCTTGCCCTTGTAAGCGATCGACACAGTCTCAAAGCCGCGATGCGGATGCGGGCCAACCCCAAAAGGCTGTTCACGCGGCGGAAAATCAACCTTCGCGTTATAGTCGAGTAAAAAGAATGGGCTCATTCGCTCGCCCGTAAGCGGCCCATGCGGGAAAAATCCATGCACGTTAAATCCATCGCCGACCCAATGCTTCGTCGGTGGTGCAACGATCATCTCGACCTTTTTTGTGTTAATAGCTTGCTTAGTTTCTGCTTTCATTTCTCCTCCAATTGAACGATTTGTTCATTAGATAGATTGTATCCGCAATACGAAGCCTCGTAATCGGCAAATAGGGCGAACTGAGTCTAATACTTTCGGATGACGTTATGCTTTCTTTCTCATTAACATCAGTCCGTCACGTATCGGAAGCAGAACATTCTCGACACGGTTATCCGCCAGCACCATTTCGTTGAAATCAGCAAGAGCCTGTGTGTTTTCGTCCTTTTCATCGTCGAGGACCTTACCGCTCCAGAGAACGTTGTCGGCTATAATAAACCCGCCGGGGCGGAGTTTGGCGAAAACAAGGTCATAATAGTTGGAATAATTGGGTTTATCTGCGTCGATAAAGACGAGATCCAGCGTCTCATTGAGCGTTGGGATGATATCGGTGGCAAAACCGAGATGAAAATCTATCTTTTGGGCGTATTTTGTCTTTGCAACGAAAGAACGGGCGACTTTATTCGTATCTTCTTGTATATCCAATGTAATTACTTTCCCACCATCAGCCAGCCCTTCGGCAAGACAGAGTGCCGAATAACCTAAATATGTTCCTATTTCCAGAACAACTTGCGGCCGGATCATATGCGACAGCATCGCCAGCACGCGGCCCTGAAAAAAGCCGGAGAGCATCATCGAGTCCTCATAATGTGAGTAACAATGCTCGCGAAGCTCAGCGAGCACATCACTTTCGCCCGAAGTATGGGCCTCTGCGTACTCGGTCAATGCATTCTTTATCTCATTCATAGATCAACTCTTACCAATCCTCTTTTAATTGCGGTCGTTGCCGCTGATGTGCGGTCGGACACGCCGATCTTGCTAAAAATATTCTGAACGTGTGTTTTTACAGTATTTTCGGAAATATCAAGTGCAAAACCGATTTCTTTGTTCGACATGCCGCCGACTATCTTTCCCAGGACATCAGCCTCGGTCGGTGTTAGATCTTCCTGGCCTAGATGTTCACTCAAAACCTGCGCTATCTCGTCCGGAATGTACTTTCGCCCTGCAGCAACCTTTCGTATCGCTTCGACCAGCTCCGCAGGTGACACATCTTTACAGATATATCCTGCAGAACCTTTTTTCAACGCTTTGCTTATTTCGACATCACCTGCGCGCTCGGCCAGCACGATAATTTTCGCCTTTGGCCTCTCGGCAAAGTAATTGTCGAGATCGTCTATGGAACATGAATCAGGAAATCGAAGTCCAAGGATCGTAATGTCGGGGTTTGTTTCACGAAACAGATCGAAACCATCTTTGGCATTATCGGCTTCAGCGCTAAGAACGATGTCCGCTTCGCCATCGAGCACGGAGCGAATGCCGAGCCGCGTGAGAGGCTGGTTTTCAATGAGAAGAACGTTGATCCCGGAATTCATTTCATCAGCCAGCGGAATTGAGTCCTGCGGCAAACTCGACCAACGGCTCGATCAGATCGGTGTCGTAATTTGTCTTCACGCGCTGCATCACGGCGGTTATTCGTTCGAGGCCCATGCCGGTATCGACGGACGGAGCAGGCAGCGGTGTCAGTTTGAACGAACCGTCTGCTTCTTGTGTGCGATTGTATTGCATGAAGACGAGGTTCCAGATCTCCATCGTCGTATCGCCTTCACCGTTGACCCATTTTGGATGATTT
>CAZGSC010000048.1:0-20431 GCA_964528325.1 uncultured Chloracidobacterium sp.
CTGCGTTTTTGCGCTTGTTTGGCGCGGGCATGATCGATGAGCACTTTGCGCATAACTTCGGCGGCGACAGAAAAAAACTGTGCTCGGCTTTGCCACGTTACATTCTTCCAATCGACGAGTCGCATATAGGCCTCGTGGACAAGGGCCGTTGCCTGCAACGTGTGATCGTTTCGCTCATTTTGCATATAGGCTCCGGCGAGACGGCGAAGATCGTCGTAAACGATCTCAAGCAGCTTGTCGGGCGAAGCTTCGCCCCCAGCACTTATATCGTTTAGCAGCTTGGTTACCTCGTCAGGCGATCGCATATTTCTGACCTTGATTACAGCTAATTATACGAACAATCGGGGTTAAAACTAAATTTTTTTGATCATTAGTGAGCGCTTCGGGGACCTATTCACGCCCTATTGGGCAAAGAGACCGGTTTTCTGAGGTGAAATCATGAGAAAAATCACAAGTTTGTTTGTTATCGTTGGCCTGCTGGCATTGATACAAGTTGCCTTTTCAAATTCGGGAAAGAGTTTGCTGGGGTTTATTACGATCGCCGCAGGCGTTTCAGCGAACTCTACCACTACTCCGTTGCTGCCGAAAAATGCTGATAGGGATAAGCCTGGCTTTCCGCATGTTAATTATGACGATGCGTCGGCTGCCGTTCGTGCGGATGGAAATGGCTCGGCGGCGGTAACTTCAGCAACACTTGCGACCACATCCGATTTCGATTCCGATGGTGTTCCCGACCTCATCACGACCGGAACTGACGGCAGAATATCATTCTACAAAGGCAACGCCGACACAATTTATCCTAATTCACCCGACGCAAAACAACGCCGCGCAGAATTTGGCGAAGCGTCGCCGTTTTCGACCGCATCAACTCTCACTCAATTATCTTTTTCACCCGATTTTCTTGAATCCGGAGACTTTAACGCCGATGGCTTTGCTGATCTGCTGATGGCAGCGAAAGGAAGCAGTCAAATTACCGTTTTATCCGGAAACGGAGTAGGCAGTTTTACAAGATCGCAGGCATTTCCAGTCGATGGTTCGATCACAGCAATAGCAGTCGGTGAGATCGGACGAAGCGACCAACAGGCAGACGTCGCCGTCGCGTATCAAAGTAGAAAAGGAGCATTTGTTGCGATCTTTGAGCATCCCGAAGGAGCTTTTGCACACAAAGCAGAGACATTTGCATTGTCTGCTGCCGCTCAGTCATTGGCTATTGGCAGCCTCGACAAAGACTCATACGGCGATGTAGCAGCAGCCTGCGGCAGCCAGCTGACTTTGATCCACGGACGTGGACAGGCCTATCCGCTTGATCTGAAAGCCGATCTCGACATTCAACGTCCTGCGGCGTTTGTTCAATCAAAGCAAATGCCTTTTGCGATAGCGGATGTTGCGGTTGGCCGGTTTGGTTACGAACGCGGTGAAAGTATCGCTTTGCTCTCAGCGGATGGCAGAATCACGCTGCTTGAACCACAGCGACACGAGGTCGTGATCAACTCTAACAAACCGACGGCGGACGCGATGCGACAAGCGGCTCTCCCGTCAATGCGGCCTGTGGACACTGAACCGAGAAATTTTGGGGTGATCAAAAATGATTCACCAAAAACCGAGGCAGAGGCCGACGAGCGCGGCCAGGTGATGGCTGATTCGGCCGCGATAAAAGAAGATCGTGAAAAGGTATTTAACGACAAGATTGCGGCTCTGCAGCAAGATTTGGCAAAGCAGCCCGCGAGCGAACGAGCCGCAATTTTAAGCGCGAGAGTGCAGAACACAATTGAAATGACGGCTCGAAGAAAGGCCGCTTTTGAAGCAAACCTGGCGTCGAAACCCGTTCCGTTTTCAAAATTCAGGATTGAAACCATCGCTGCCGACCCGGTTATCGCGAACGCCATTTCGAGCGGCCGTCCACATCAGTTGATCAAGGGTAGATTTTCCGATTCAGGGCTGGATGACATTGCAATGTTAGACGCTGCAACAGGCCGTATAAACATCGTGGGCCGATGGAACTCTGACGGACAAACTGGCAGACGGGCAAGCGTTGCCTCGCTCGGCGCAGCTCAAGAGTCGGTCAGCATTGTACCGATGCGGCTAAACGCAGATGCTCTGAGCGATCTAGTCATGATAGGTGCGGGTTCGCCTTCCGTGATGGAGTCGCTACCAGTAACAACCTACACTGTTAACTCGACCGACGATACGAACCAAAGCGATTGCATTACCCCAAATTCGGCTTGCACGCTTCGCAGGGCGATTGTTCTCTCCAACACAAACTTCGGCAACACGCTTATCGCCTTCGATATTCCCGGAACAGGCGTGCACACGATGCATCCGGTCGCAAATTATCCTGACATTACTAAAACAGCGACGATAGACGGCACGACCCAGCCGGGATTTGCCGGCTATCCGCTCATCGAGATCTCAGGAGACTTGATGACCGGCTCGCACGAAGGGTTAAAGATCACGGCGTCAAGCACAGTCGTGCGCGGGCTCGCGATCAATCAGATTCCAAGTGTGTTTGACGACAACAACTCGCAGGTCGGCGGCAGTGGAATTACTGTAATGAGCACGTCGTTCTATCGCAATATTGTGAATGTGATCATAGAAGGAAATTTTCTCGGCACCGATCCGACCGGATCGGTATCGAAGGCAAACGACGCGAACGGCGTGCATATATACGACGCTGACTTCAACACGATCGGCGGCACGACAGCGTGGGCGGGAAACATCTTATCGGGCAACGGCAATTATGCCCAAAACAAACAAGGTGTCGGTCTTGCGATAACCGGGGGCAACTATAATGTTATTTACGGTAATTACATCGGAACAAATGTTCTCGGAAACATAAAACTCGGTAATTCATACGGAGTGTTTTTCACAGGTATCAATAATCAATTTGGTGGGGATGCATTTGGCGAGGGAAATGTTGTGTCTGGAAACGGCGGGCCTCCGGATCAATACGGACGATGCCAGGGCGGCGGCATTTACATGTTTGGGTTGATCTCGCTGGATGACGGCAGTCTGCTAACAGATTCAAATACTTTAAAAGGCAATAAGATCGGCACGAACGCCAGCGGCACAGGCCCCCTCGGCAACTGCAGCGTCGGAATAAGTTCGCCGGCGGATGTAAATACTGTAATTGGTTCGATAACACAAACGGGGCGAAATATTATTTCCGACAACGGCTGGGATGCCCTGTGGTGCGGATATGCAAGTCAAACCACCTACGGGCTCGGTGGCGGCTGTACCATCATTGGAAACAATATCGGAACGGACATCACCGGCAGCACGGCGATGCGAAACGACCAGCGAAATAATAACTGCATCGGGTTTTGTCTGATCACCGATACGGTTTGGGTCACGCCGAGCGATCTTTCTTTTGTTACTGTCGGCTCTCCGGGCGGCACAACACCCGGCGGCGCCTGCACCGGAATGTGCAATCTGATCTCGGGCAACCTCGATCCTACCGGCGGATTTGGCGGCGGCGGGCTTTATCGTTCTGGGTATGGATATGTTATCGCCGTAAACAATTATATCGGCGTAAACCGTTCGGGCACGGCAGCGTTGCCAAACTTCTCTGGTTTCCAGTCCTACTTCGGGAGCTTTGTATTTGGCGCCGAGTTGAGCGACGGCAATGGCGGATCGATCTCCGGAGGCAATGTTTCATCCGGAAATGATCAGCATGGCGCGTCGACAAGGAGCATCTACGGCGGCGGCACGTATGAGATACGAGGCAATCTGATCGGCCTCTCGTCAGACGGTTACTACCCGATCGGAAATGGAGTTGGCGGAACCAGCTCGTGCGGCATATGCGCCCAGTCATTGCCGGGGACTTCGACTGTGATTGGCGGCAGGGGCAATTTGATGCGTAATTACATCGCTGCTCAAACGAGCGATCCCTATTACAACGGTACGCGAGGAACCGGCCTAAGCATAAGTACGTTTAGCTGGGCTTCGACCGAGGCGCGTAACAACTGGATCGGGTTGAACACGTGGGGCGATCTAGTCGGAAATTCCGGCAACGGAATAGAGGCTTCAGGTGACGGGCAGACAAAGATCGGCGGATATGCTTACAACGAAATGAACTTCATTGCCGGCAATGGACGGGCGGGCGTGGTTGTTTCACAATTTACAGGCTCTTTTGGTAACACACCGGCAAAAAATGTATGGATTGCCCGGAACAGCATTGCCGTCAATGGCGGCCTCGGGATCGATCTGGTCAACGCATCGCAATCCGATCCGTATCCGTCCGGCGTTACGCCAAACGATTGTTTTGACGAGGACGACGGAGCCAATGGATTTCAGAATTATCCCGAGTTGTTCCCGGCCGTTATCAACGGGAACGGGACCGTGTCGATTCCCACAACTTTCCGAAGCGTTCCCTCGAGCTATTATCAAATCGATTATTATCAGAGCCCGGCGGCAGACCCTTCGACCTACGGCGAAGGCTCGAATTATATCGGCTCGAAAAACATTCAAACTGACGGCAACGGGTTTGTGGGATTCACATTCACATCGTCAGATCCGGTAATACCGTCACAACTGTCGTTTACAGCAACGGCAACCGACCTTTTTGGCAACACCTCGGAATTCTCGTGCGTCGCCGGTCAATGCACGACCGGAACGTTTCAAGAGGCTATGGAAAATCCAACTGACCTAAGTTGCATTCAACCGATCCTGGTTAACATTAATACGGACGAAAACGACGCGAATACAGCAGATGGTTTTTGTGATGTTGATACAAATACACCCGGTCTGCAGTGCAGCCTTCGGGCGGCGATTCAGGAAGCCAACGCACGCAGTGGATATGACATTATCAATTTCGACATTCCAGGCTTCGCGATCATCAACGTGATGACGGCTCTTCCTGCGATAACCGAACGCGTGATCGTGAATGGGATTTCGCAGCCAGGTTACTCGAATTTTCCTTTGATCGAGGTCAGGGACGGGAATAACGTGGGAACGGGCATAGCGATCCAAACCAATAAGGTAACGATCAACGGCCTGGCGATACACCGCTTTCTCACCGCGGATATTTCTATCGTCGGAAGTGACAACGTAGTGGAATCATGTTTTCTCGGAACTTTTGACGGATTTATAGCCGACAATACGAGACAGGCAGTGGCCGCAGTTTCAATTACTGGCGGCTCTTCGCAGCGAAACCGCATCGGCGGAGCATTGCCCGCGAACGGAAACGTGATCGGAAACAGCCAGACCGGTATTTCTATTCAGGGTGGCGCGAATGCGAATACGGTGATCAACAACAAGATCGGAACAGACCATTTTGGAACTGGAGCCTTGCCAAACGGCGTTGGCATTGCCATCGCCGGTTCGAACGGTAATACGATCGGTGGAATTCTTGATCAGGACACAAATCTGATCTCCGGCAATACCAGCGCCGGGATAAGCATAACCTCTGGTGCAAATACAAATCGCATTGAGGGAAACCTGATCGGGACAGACTTGACCGGCAACGCAGCATTGAGGAATGGGTTTGCGGGAATCGCAATCGGAAGCTCGGCAGCTAATAATACGATCGGCAGCTCGAACGAGCGACGAAATATTATCTCGGGCAATGCTCCGAGTGACGGCATTGCTATCGCGAACGGTGCGGGCGAGAATACAATATCCGGCAATTACATCGGGATAAACAAGGCCGGAAACTTAGCGCTTCCAAATCACTGGGGCGTGTTGATACTCGATACGACCAACAGCGTCGGAAGCTCGACCGGGCCGCCAAATATTATCTCAGGCAATGAACAAGGCGTGGTTATCGGCGCGCAAGGAGCTTCGGTCAGCGGTGTGAGCGTTGTCAATAATCGTATCGGGACAGATGCTTCGGGAACAACCCTTATTCCCAACCAGACAGGCGTCGTTCTGCTCGAAAATGTTTCAAGCTCATCTATTTCAGGAAATGTTATCTCAGGAAATACTTACGAAGGGATCATAACCGGCGGCGTTTCCATCGGACCGTCGAACATCACGATCACCGGAAACAAGATCGGCACAAATCAGGCCGGAACGTTTGCGTTGCCGAATGGTACCGGTGTGCTCTTGTTCTCCGGCACTCAAAATTCAATCGTAAAGGGAAATCTGATCTCAGGAAATGCACTCAGCGGCTTGCAATTGGGCGCTGGGGGCGTTGAGTCGCAGCCGATCAACGAATTGGCTCGCCTTTTGGGACGGAGCGATCTAACCGTCATGCTGCCGGTTCAAAATAACAAAGCTACCGGCAACTATATCGGAACGACGGTCAGCGGTGGCTTTGCTCTCGGCAACCAAAAAGCGGGGGTCTTTCTCGGCGCCGATGCTTTCGATAATCAGATCGGCGGACAGCGAAGCCAAGGCGAAGGCAATCTCATCTCTGGAAACGATCAAAATACGGGGATCGGCATCGCCGTCGGCACCTTCAACACGCCTTTTGACGTGATTGACCATCCGAAAAACAACAAGATACAAGGCAACCGCATCGGCGTCAAAACCGGTATTAACGAAGCTCTCCCAAATAATATAGGCATCAAGATCAAGTTCAGTAACAACAATATCATCGGCGGCGACACTGCGAATTGCATACCTGCAGACGGTTGCGACATAAACGACTATGGCAACATTATCGGCGGTAATAACCAGCAGGGCATCCGACTCGAAGGAGCTTTCGCTGCGAACAATTCGATAACTTACAATTACATCGGCGTTGCACAGGACGGAACAGCGATCGGCAACGGCAGCCATGGAGTTCACCTTTCGCTTGGCGCACATAATAATACGATCGGCGAAGGCAACACGATCGGCGCCAATGGCGGAAGCGGCATATTCATCGAAGACGGCGTGACGCCGCGAACCGAAGGCACTCAGTCGAGTCAGATGAATCGTGTTGTCGGAAATAAGATTTTTGGCAATGTCGGACTCGGAATTGATATTTTCCCAACCGGCGCAAATCCGAACGATCCGGGTGACGGTGACGAAGGGCCTAATCGCGGCCAAAACTATCCGGTGATAAATAATTTTTCGATAGATGGCGGTGGAAACCTGATCGTTTCATATCAGCTTGATACCGATACAGCAAATGCAAACTATGGCTTCAACGGCATTTATGTTCAGTTTTTTAAGTCCGATGTTTCGGGTCAGGGACAAAACCTCTTAAATACTGATTACTGGAACGCAAATGATCAAAATTCCGGCACAACGAAAACTGTAAATTTAGGAAACGCATCCGCGTTGGGCATCGCATTAACCGATCTTATGACCGCGACCGCTACCGATGCCGATGGGAACTCCTCGGAATTCGTCCCCGCCGGGGCTATTCCGTCGCCTACGCAAACGACATCGCCATCGCCAACGCCGAATTCATGTGTCTTTGACAATGGTGGATTTGAATCCGGTAATTTGTCACCGTGGGTTGCTCAGGACAACACGCCTCCGCCATTCGTTTCAAACCTTCAAGCGTATAGCGGCTCGTTCTCAGCCTTTCTTGGCAGCCCGCCACAAGTTGGAGACACAATTGGCGACAGCTCAATTTTTCAAGTTGTCACGGTTCCGGCCTCAGGAGGAACTTTGTCGTTCTTGTACCGACCGGAAACAACTGACACCATTGACTATGTTTGGCAAGACGTTTACGTCACCGATCAGACCGGAACAATTGTTTTGGCTACCATCTTACACGAAGCCAACAATTCGCAAACATGGACACAGGTCAATTATGATATGGCGGCTTTTGCCGGTACGACCGTAGCTGTCAAATTCCTTGTCCACGGAGACGGTTTTGGCTTTTGGACCAATATGTATGTCGATGATGTATGTCTAAGTTCCAACTCGACATCCACGCCAACCGGAACGGCAACGGCAACGTTCACGCCGACGCCTCCGCCGGCGATCACCGGAACCGTTACATACGGTAATGCCGTCGGATCACCATCTCAGCGTTTTGTGTCAGGTGTTCAACTGGACGCTGTCGGCTCGATACCGATCTCTAATGTGACCGCACCTGATGGCACTTATTTGCTCGAAGGTTTTGGTTTGGGTGCTTACACGATAACGCCGTTCAAAAATGGCGGCCAGAATGCCGCTATATCATCTTTTGACGCTGCATTGATAGGACAGCATGTTGGCGGCCCACCGTTGCCGCACTTAACAGGGAACCAATTAATAGTGGCAGATGTTAGCGGGAACGGCACTCTCTCATCTTTCGATGCGGCAATGGTGGCAAGCTATGTAGTTTCTCTGCCGGGAGCAGGTTCGTCCGGAAATTGGATTTTCAATCCCGTTAGCTATACACACGCTTCAGTCAATTCAAGCATCACCGGCGAGAACTACACTGCACTATTATTCGGTGACGTTTCCGGTAACTGGAATGATCCAACATCATTGCCCGTCGGACGAACAACGGCTGGCAGCGGGCCCGAGAGAGAGATCGCTATCACGGCGCCTCATTTGGCGGCATCGTCAGGCCGCGAGATCATCATCCCGATCCGTGTGGACGGAGTTGCAAATAAAGGGATCATCGCCTATGAGTTCGATCTCAGATACGATCCTTATGTGATAAGGCCTCAGGAGAGTCCGGTCGATATTGCCGAAACGGTCAGCAGCCATCTTACCGCTGTGTCTAATACAGAAACCCCGGGCATACTAAGAGTCGCTGTCTACGGACCGACGCCGATCAACGGAAACGGTCTTCTATTTAATCTCAAATTCACGGCAGTCGGACAGCCGGGATCAGCATCGCTATTGCGTTGGGAACGGGTAATGTTCAACGAAGGTGGCCTCGGAGCGACAGCCACCGATGGAATGATAGATCTTTCCGCAGCGACACCGATCAGACTGAGATCAAGGGACAGTTATTAGATCCAATCCATGGTCCATTTGTTGTTAGTTGCCGATCATGTCTATGTTGGCCGATTGTTCGACGACGCTTACTGTCAGCGGTGTGAATATCAGTGCCTTGAATTCGACGCTTAGCGTAAATGTCTGGCCGAAGCTGAGTTCGCCAAAGCGATAGGCGCCGAAAACATTGGACATCACCGAGAGGGCCGCTTCCGTTGTGTCCGTCAATGTCACACGTGCATTCGGGATGGCCTGTCCCATAGAGTTGATTACACGTCCTGTCAACTCGGCCTGATCTGGTGCCGCTGCTGACAACTCGACATGTCCGTCCTTTACGAGGACTGCGTCCTCATTAAACAATATCCATTCAAAGACAAGTGGGGAAACCGAACCAGCCGAACCGACAGCTGCGAATTTCAGATTTAGCAACACGCCGTTATCTTCTATTGGCAGCGGGCGATTATACAACCACTCGCAAGAGCTACCAAAGAATCTTGAACTTGGGAACAGTTTTGATCCTAACGCCATCCGGCGCGAAAAAATTCGCTTTTATCGGAGAATTTTCCACAATTTCTTCGTCATTGTGATATTACCTTTGTATTAAAAGGACCTTTCTCCCGATTATGTAACCACCCTATTCGCAGAAGAATCTGGCACGGTTTTTGCGCGTTTTGGCGGTATGATGAAGACCCGCATAGTTCTCGTCGATGATCATCGAGTCCTACTTGATGCACTTAGGAATTTGGTCGAGCCTGAATTCGAGGTGGTTGGTTTGTTTGAGGATTGTCGGAGTCTGCTGAAGCAAGCGGCAATTCTTCAGCCCGACATAGCCGTACTCGATATAGGGATGCCTTTGATGAACGGGCTCTCGGCCGGTAAACACCTCAGACAAATTCTGCCCAGGACAAAACTCATTTTTCTAACCGCGAACGAGGATCTTGAAACTGCCGCTGAAGCGTTTCAGATCGGGGCATCCGGGTATGTCCTTAAGGCGTCGGCCGGCTCCGATCTGATAGAAGCTATCCGCGAGGTCGCGCGGGGCGGATATTACGCTTCCCCGGTTTTGACGGAGGGGATGATCGGGTCATTTGTGCGAACTTTCAAACAGATGAAGAGCCCGCACAAGCTGACACCTCGACAAAAGGAAGTTCTCAAACTTCTGGCTGAAGGATTTTCGATGAAAGAAGTTGCTCTAACTCTCGATATCACGCCGCGTACGGTGGCATTCCATAAGTACACAATGATGGATCAGTTAAATATCAATTCTAACGCCGAACTAATGAGTTTCGCAGTTTCACATCTGCAATAACTGTCCAAAAAAGAACAGCATTTCTGAAGGAGCCGGGGTTTTTCGGGAATTCGATCCTTAAAGGACCATCTTCCGATCGCCCTCTTTGTCGGCCAATTACAAATCGATTCTAAAATATCTGAAAATAACCTCGATAGCTGTTAGTTTTGACAGTATCCGCCTCTTTTCTGAATAGTAAAATGGTCTTATAGATCGCGGCGATCTATAAGCGGCAAAGTCACAGAGGCGCAATATCAAGAGCTGCAACAAGTAATGGCCGTCAATGAAAAACAAACTAATCGCGTTCGAGTATTGGTCGCTGACGACAATACGGCGGTGCGTGATACCGTGATCCAAATTCTCGGTGACGAATTCGAAGTTGTCGGGGCTGTCGCGGACGGACGGGCTCTGGTGGACGCCGAAGATAAACTAAGGCCGGATATAGGGATCATCGACATTTCAATGCCATTAATGAATGGGCTAATCGCGGCTGCTGAGATCAGAAAGCGCGGCTCGGATATGAAGATTGTCTTCCTGACCGTAAACGAAGATTGTGACTTTGTCCGAGCAGCATTTGAAGCCGGCGCACTCGCATATGTCGTTAAACGGCAGATGGCTACCGATCTTATAATAGCGCTGAAAGAAGCAATGTCAGGACGTAAGTTCGTATCCGCCGGATTCGATCTTGGCGAGTTTGTTTAAATGAAGTATCCTGCTGCCCTGAAAGTTTCGTCCACAGTTCGTCATTGCTGTCAGGCTTACTCTTTCCCGCGGCAAGCAGTTTGAAAAATACATTCTCAAATACAAGCGCGACGCCATTCGTTTGTATACAGTCAAATTCGGGAACCTAACGCAATTCTTGTAGGTACTCGTGCAACCAGCTAGTCCCGTGAGACAGTACTCGATTACTATTACTGACGGCTACTGCTCTACCTGCATAACGGTGTCTCTATTTCCAAACTTTGATGTTGGTCAGGTTCCAGGGATTTTGAAATGCTTCGATCTCGATTTCGCCATCCTTATTTAGCTTGAACTTCGCCGCGGGCACCAGAGTTCCGGTGCTCTTGCCTTTAGTGTTGCTGATGATTATCTCGCCCATCGAAAGTGAATAATCCATTGAACGCGATGAGCTCCAAAGCTCGGCAAATTTTACGGGCCGGTCCGTGACAAAGCGGATCTTGCGGTTGCCGTCCGGCATCTTGAATTCGCGTACGTACTTGAGATCGAATCCAAGTGTTCCAGTGATCGCAATGCGGCCCTTTGAACTCATCTTATCGAGCGCGTTTGCCAATCCCTCGGATCCCTTTTCGCCGAATGCTTCGAGAAGACCTTTGCGGTCTTCAGCGGTCGAGTATGCAGAGATCCGCACATCGACGCTTATGAGACGCCCTAACTGCTGATTGGTTCCCAGGGCAGTCGCGCTGATACTAAGATCCTTTTTGGTCTGAGCCATTACGTTCGTGCCAACGATCAGAAATAGTGCCGTAATGGCAGAAATTACAATACCTAGTTGAAGTCTTGTCGAGTGTTTCATAGAAGTATCTCCTTTTAAGTTTTCAAATGCTCTCTCCATTTGCCTAAGCCCAAACGGGAACATGAACTGCTAAGGAAATCCTAACGCCGTTTCAACGGGACGATAACTGTCACTTCTGACAGGCAAGGCGAAAAAAGCGCGACCGTCGAGCGATCGCGCTTCCAGCCGGCGGTTCACAAAATGGCTGTTGCTGGCCACTGCCTAGGCCGCCGGGTATTAGAGCCGTATGATTTGCGATGATACTTTTGCTACCTAGCAGCCGTATCTCGACCCGTCAATTCAAAAGGACTTTTGTCCCGGACTGAGCGGTAAAAAAGAACTGTCATTTCTGACAGTTCCCTTAAGATTCAACGATCGATAGTAAACTTACTACAGGTTGAGGGCTTTTTATTCCTCATCTAATACTGGAACCCAGGTTTTGTCTGGGTTAAAAAGCACTATTCCCTTGGCGATATCCATTGTGTTCTGGCCGAGGTCTTTTTCATAAACCACGCCGTCGTTGCTCACCATGAATGTCTTAACACCCGTGACCTGATATTGTGATGGAAACGCAATCAGAGCAAACCCACCGATCATGTAGCCATTGACCAAATAGTCCATTGCCCCCAATGGTGCGTCGGGTCCCTGGCCCTTCAGCACTTTGAAGAAGTAGCCGTGAAACGGTTTCGTCTTGTCGCTGTAGCCCTGTTCGATCGCTTTGGCGACGTTCTCCCCTATCGGGCCATCCCAAGTGCCGTCGGCATTACGCCATGCTAGGCCGTCCTGTTTGCCGGGGCTCGCAATTATGTGCTGTGCATACTGATTTACGGCAGCACCGTCGTGCTTCTCGAGGGCGTAATCATTCTGCGCCTCTACATAGCCTCGACACATCCGAATCACATCCAACTCATTCCTGCCTACCCGCCGGTAAAGTATTTCCTCACGGCCGGCCGCTGCATCCAGGTACCATTTTCCTGCTTTTCGGACGATCGGAATGGGACATGGCCAATCCTCGTTGCCTACCTGGAGGATGACAAGATTTTTGTTTCTCTTGTCCACAAGAAGGGTCTTCTTTTCGCGTCCAAGCGCTCCAAATTCAGTTGCTATCTTGCGGTCGGCGACAGGGTCTCCGCTATGGATAACATCATAGCTCCCCGGCCCAAGAATTTCGGCAAGTGCGCCTTCATCGAATGTCTCGGCAGCCGCGATGAAGGCGCTTGCCGCATCGTTAGCAGTCACAAACATCCTCGGCCCAGTGGCCTGAGCTCGAGTCTGTGAGGCAGCCGCAAGTATCACCATTAGCAAAAGGGCCATTGTGGCAGCCGTACAGCGGACCATGGTGATGGTTCCTTTCAATATTGTTAACCTAATGTTCATTGTCCTTTTCATTGCTGTTACCTCCGTCTTCCGCCGCCGCCGCCGCGACTCATTCCGCCGCCACACCGATATCGATGAACACAGCCCCAAAATAGAAAGCAGGACAAAGGTAACGGCGGGAATAAGATGCCACGGGTTTGGAATGCCGGTCGGATAGGATAGGTTTTCCCCAAAGGCTGAAACCTTTCCGATCGCGGTTATTTCTCTAAAGTGAATATTTACGGGCATCGCAAAGTTGACGAGCATTCCAAAAGTACGGAGCCCAACGATCGCCCAAGCAAGCCAAGCCAACCCTGCCTTCATGTGAAGATGCAGGAAGATCGCCAGTGAAATTACGGTTCCGGAGCTTGCGATCTGGCTCCATCGCAAAATCTCGCCGTACTCGCCGGGCGAACTGGTATTCGCCAACCGAAACTCAAACACGGCATATACGACACCAAATAGACAGCTCGCTGCCATTGCCAAAAGGTCCCAGCGTTTTCGGTTTCCCAGCCATAAGCGGAGGTTGATCACGCCGAGCGTGAAACTCGCTGCGGATACGAACAAAATGAAATGGCTTACAATATCCATCTCTGATCACAATTACGAAGGCACGATGTTGACAGAATACTACTTACGGAACGATCCGCGAGTGACATAAATCACAGGCCTCTAATGTCTTAAATCATGCATTGGCGGCGGTTTTGCCGCTTAGGAACCTTTCTTTTCGTTGAGCTGTCAAAAGTGACAGTAGAAATGAATAGATTTGGAGGTATGTTCGGAGTATACGGGCGGCCGCAAGCGCGGAGCAGAAGAACCCCGAAAAATACCTGGAACCCGATCGTGCGTATCGCCGAGCAGCAACTATGAAAAACAATGTGCCGGGGGGAGGCCCTGCAGGGCTTCACCCACGCACTGGTTCAATATCGAAACCCAATTGGGAAAACTAAAATGGATGCTATCAGTGAAATATTAAATCGTGCGATAGAGCAACTGCTCGGACGGGCGAGCGGGCCATTACACTTGCGATTGGTGATCCAGCCCATTGTGGCCACGATTCTGGCGGTCCGAGCCGGGTTAAGGGACAGCCGGGAAGGGAAACCGGCCTTCTTTTGGACAATTCTGACAAGCCCAGAGGAACGGCAAATACTGCTCCGTTCGGGTTGGAAGGATATCGGCAAACTCTGTATTGTCGCCGCCGTATTGGACACGCTCTACCAGCTGATCGTGTTCCGTGAGTTTCTAGTGGTTCAGACGTTGATCGTAGTTGTCGTGGTCGCAGTTATTCCGTATACCCTGCTTCGGGGAGCCGTCACGCGCCTTGCGAGCGGCCTTTTCAGCAAAAAGTGAATGTTAGAAAGGAGAAACTGGCGCGAGGACTATGCGTACTCCCCTCGGCATACAGGCGTATGCGTTCGCCTACCCGTGGACATTTCTGCTGAAGCTCCAGTACCAGCACAAAACGCGAAACGGGCACCAAATTGATGCCCGTAACTTGTTGATCTAATTGGCTCCGCAGGTAAGACTCGAACTTACAACCCTTCGGTTAACAGCCAGATTCACTTTGTAACGTATGATATCACCAGATATCATTCAACGCATGAAAAGGTTACATAACCCCTTTATTTTGGGGCATTATTGATTCTGTTGTCACTCATCCGATATCATAGAATAGCACGAAATATCATGCGGATACTAGATAAATATTTAGATAACTGCTAGATATAGGAGTGTGACAACGCAACAGAAAAAACGAAAACGATCGGCTCCAAAATATTGGATTCAGATAAAGGGCCGCTTATACGCCAGATTCCAGTATAAGAATGAGCGGGGCAAATATCAGGTCAAGTACAAACCAATCTCTGATAAACGAACAGCACGAAGTGTTGTCGAGGGTATGAGGCGGGAACTGCTTGTACACGGGGAAGAGTTATTCAATAGCGAAAAACTCACTATCGAACAGTTGATGGACATGTATGAAAAGAGCGAGCTCACAGAAGCAACCTTTCAATCTGGAGTAAAAGTTAAAGGGAGAAGATCGATTCCTCCGGTTCTTTCAGCGACCAAACCCTTACGTCAATATTTTGGTAATAAACGGATTCGTTTGATCAAACCCAGCGATATAAAGAACTATAAAGACAGTCGCCTAAACACACCGGTCGAGATAGAGGTAAATCAAAAAATAAAGGTTATCGATAAGAAAACTGGCAGGCCAAAGACAGAGATTAGAAAAGTGATCCGCACGCGTCAACGAAGGATCGCGACGGTCAATCGCGAACTTGAACTACTTAGAACAATTCTTAACTTCGCGATTCAGAATGAGTGGTTGATCAAAAATCCTTTCGTATTGGCAAAGGGAGTAATTTCCAAGGCAGCCGAAGCTCAGCGCGATCGTATCCTTTCGTTTGAGGAGGAACAAAGACTTTTGGAGGTTTGTGTTGGCAGAAAAGCTCATTTACGGTCACTTTTAATCTGTGCCCTGGATACGGCGATGCGGCGAGGAGAGATATTAAAGATGCGTTGGCAAGATATTGATTTTGCAAAAAGGGAAATATATATACCGCAAACAAATACGAAAACGGAGGTTGCAAGAGTGGTTGGAATCACCGTGCGGCTGAGAAAAGAATTAGAAATTTTATGGGGCGCCTCCTCAAAGGATCCAACTACTACTGTCTTTGGAATTGTCAATACCGTGAAAAATGCATTTAAGTCCGCATGTGAAGAGGCATCTATTGAAGACTTTAGGTTTCATGATTGCAGACATACTGCGACGACAAGAATGATCGCGTCCGGTACTCCACATACCGAGGTAATGAAGGTCACTGGACATTCTCAATTAAAAACTTTTTTACGCTACCTAAACATTACGCCGGAAACAACTAACAAAGTTGCTTCAAATCTCGATGGCTATCTTGCGAAGAATCAACCTACTGGTGATTCGATATCTGAAGCGATAAATTGAGAGGCATGGGCATGTAATTTCCGAGTTTGAGTCCATGCTTTAGCCCGCAAAAAAAGGCCTCGTCACTCGACAAGGCCTTACTTTATCCAACCGCCCTTCAAATCTCCTATTCTCTGCCGTGAAACCAACGTCGGATACGCTGCCAAAATGGCTCTCTATCGAAATTATCCTGCGTCTCACTACGGTCAATTCGGTACGTTGAGTAAAATTCATCTTTCATACCACGATCCTTTTCGCGACCAGCAGCGATTTCTTCCTTCGACCACTTCGGAGCCCAGACGATACTATTCTTCCTGATCCAATAATGTGATTGACAATCATAACTCCAATTGCCAATCGAAGGGTTTAGCGAAACTGTTTCACCGTCGAAAATCAATTTCCAATCCGTCGGTGACAGCGGTGTAACCACTTCTTCAGCGCATCCACACGCACACAGGTGAACTGCGGTCGCGAACTCCACCGAAATGTAAAGTGTGTTTCCTTCCAGTCGTGCAGGAATATTCCTAACGAATGCGTATTCAAGAGTCTTCATTTATCAACTCGTTTGTATTTATTGCGTAGATGCTGTTGTGCTCCTCGCCCAGGTCCTGAAAGAACTTCGCCATCTTCTTCCACTTGATCACCGCTAATACGGCGGCCATTGCATTAAGCTCTGCAATCTGGATATTCGTTTGGTACAGATCGACAGGATCGGCATCGGACACGTCGATGCGGTTCTTTACATGACCACGGTGATTCGCAGTGCTGCACGTGACGCGTATCTGGCCAATAAGTTCGTCGGTCGTGACATCTAGACCGATCCCCGTGTCGATAAACGCAACATTGCTCTGCTCCAGCTTATTGATGATTGTAGCCTTGTGGGTTCCACCGTCCATTGCAAGAAATACGAAGTTCATCTCTTCCAACTCATCGACATTCGCGGCGGTAACGTGGACAGGATGGGCGATAATCCGCTTATGCATCTTGCCGTAAAGCTCGGCAAAGTAATTAACCTTTTGCTGCGGTCGATCCAGATCTTCGGCTGAAGGTGCTCCAGGTGACCTAAAGGCATTATGCTGACAGAATAAATCACCATCGAACAAGTGAATTTCTGCTACTGGGGTTTTCGCGATTAAATCGAGCAAATACGAACCAGTTCCACCGAGACCTACGATAGCCAGCTTATGTGGTTTTAGCTTCTGCGAAATCTCGTATATGTGGGCACGGCTCGAATTTGAGTCAGGATAGTGAAAAACGGAGCTGTTGTCGTCATCGCTCTCCACGACGCGAAATGATTTTGGCGTTACACGGGGATCGATCGATGCCGCGGGGGCTGAGATGATCTCTGCATAGGTATTCATCTTCTCGAAGTAGTTGGGATAGCCACCCTCGGGCTTGTTCGAAAATGAATGCCCAACAAGCAGTCCGTCGGCGAGCGTTTGTTCGCCACTTGAATGCTTTATCGCAAGTATCTCGGAACCGTCGTTATTACAAGGATGTTCGCCAATCCAGAATGCTACATGATTGTCGACAGGATTTACGGCGGCTCCCGCAGCCACCGTGAGGTGGCTGACGAGAGTTCCGTATTTGACTTCTTTCTGAGCGTTAACGTACGGGATGGTGTTTACAATGAGAAACGCATCCAGAATTCGCACGACATAACCCTCATCACGAAGACGCTTGAGGTCGGGACTATGATTTATCAGTTTTTGTGACATTAAACACCATCCCGTCCCTGACCTTTACTACATTACCTTTCACCATCGAACCCTTTGGGTTTTCCGCGGGGCCTTTGCTATAGGTGACGGTGTAAATCGTGGTGTCGCTATTAACGATGGTGCCAAACGCGAGTTTGACAACCTGTTCGAACGAGATTTTCCTCTCGCCCCATATGACCTCGCGACCATTTACGATGATCGCAAGTTCGTCTTTGCGGCTCGCCGCCGCTGCTGTATTTTGAGTTTCCATAAATAAATAATTTTCCTCTTTAAATTAAATTGAACGTGATATACCCTGTCCCTGTTACTTCCCTCAAGTTTTGACTGAATTTGGAGCGTGGAAAGTGAATATTTCTCGTCCTATATCGATAAGCGACTGAACCCCACAAAAATTACGAAAAAAAATGTTTCTCCTTCGTAATTTTTTGCGACCTAGTTCGCATAAGTAGTAACGAATCGAAAAAATGGCCAATTCGCCACCTTCAATTAACTGGCAACGTGTCATAGGCAAACTCACCTATTCTGCGATGCGGTGGATGGTCAATAAGCGAGGTGTGGATCGAAACGACCCTATTATTCGGGGCATAAGTCCCGGAGACCTTGCGCAGGAAGCCGTTGTCGAGGTAATTGAAAAGTATGCAGAACTTTCAAAAACCGGTACCGAGGAAGAATTTCTGAAAATGGCTCACAGGATCATGTGGCACGATTTTCTTGATCTTGTAAAGACGAAAGAGTATCGGGCTCGCGAACGCCTTGATGAACAAGAGAGCGAAAGAGAAGAAGAGTTTGGCGAAGCTGAGAAGCAGCTCCAAGAACTTGAAGATGCCGACGTCATAAAAGAGTTTTACGCGATTGCAGGCGACGACCAGGAGCTAAAGGATTATATCGATGCAGTAGTCGAACTCGGTTTATATAAACGGGAAGCAATTGCGGATATTCTCGGGGTCTCCGCGCAAGAAGTAACCAACCGGCAACGGCGGTTGAACTATAAGTATCTAAAGAAAGAGAAAAAAAGGAGAGAATGATAATTCATTGAAGACATGAGTGATTCAAAAATAACATTAAGTGATTTGGATCCACCTGCTGACCCACGAATCGAGGCCCTGCTCGGCCATGATCTTGAAGTTGACGATGAAGTGGTTGAAGAGATTCTTCATTCGCGCGGCATAGACACAGAGAATGTGGTCGCTGAGTTGAAAGAGACACTTCTAAAACGCATTAAGGTATATACAGAAGCTGGTGGCCATGAGGAAGAACTGAAGAATCTTCATTTTTTTGCTCGTGACATGACCAAATATCAAAAGGCGAGAGCACCGGAATCAGTTGAACCAAAGACGTGGATAAAGAGTCTGCTTGAAAACACTAACAAAGGTCAATTCCCCGGTCAGCTCGCGAGGGCATATCGAGGACGGAAAGATGATGACCCCACAGGCGACGAACGCAAATTGATCGACGAAATGGAAGCAGAAGTGAATGATGACGAATGATAGAACCACCGCAGCCTGAGGACTACGCCCGTCAACTCCTACGAGCGCTTGAACGTGATCGGCTCGATCAACTCGAGGCTTGCCTGCGACCGCTGCGACTTACCCTTAGAGAAAGTAAAATGACATCGTTCGAAGGGCTGCTGATTTGTCGTAAGGATCGCTCGAAAGGCGCAATTGCGGTGAGTACGGCGATTCAGGAGGAAGGGCGAAGGCTATTCACGGTGTGTCACGAAGTAGGGCATTACGTTCTTCCAGGGCACGGTGCGTCTGAATGCCGCTCAAATGAAATTGAATCTTGGGGTGGACGATCCTCACAAAAAGAAATTGATGCAAATCGGTTCGCCTCTGAATTGCTTCTTCCCACGCGCATCCTCTATCCGATTGTTGTCAAGAAGAAAGCAACCATCGCTCTAGCGAAGTCGGTCAGCAAGGATTTCAACACATCACTTACAGCCGCAGCCTACAAAATCGTATGTTTGACGGAAGAAGCGTGTGTTCTGGTGTGGAGCGCTGATTGTAGGGTCACATGGTTTAAGAGGAACGACAACTTCTGGGGGTTTCTGGAGTCGGGAGCTCTGGACGAGCAGTCACTCGCGTTTAAACTGATGAAATCCGGCGAGCGAGAAGCGGAAGGCAGGGTGTTTGCTGAGTGCTGGCTTCAGGGCGATGGGCTTTCAGGAAAGAATAAGCTCTGGGAGGATTCAATTTTTCTGCCCAGCTACAACGCGGTATTGACAATTCTTACAGCTGACAACTAGAAAGCCAATACGACATGTTTGATGCTCAACGACAAGACATACTTTCGTCTCTTGAAAAAGGCGTACGAGCAATTACAAATCAGCAGTCTTTGGCAGGCCAAGTTTATTTTTTCTGGACTGACTGTGAATGGTATGAACGGTCTTCCTCGCTATTTGACTCCGGCGGCAAGAAGTTTGTTGATCTCGGTTGTCAGTTTTGCCCGGTCGAGTTTTGTTTCGTCTGAAATGCCAAGTTGTTCCTGCCAATAGACCGGTTTTGGCGGCGTGTCGTTCCATTCGGCGTCTTTGTCGTAGAGCAGATAAACGTCCCAAGCGTCGCCGTCGATGCCCAGAACGGGGGCGTAACCTGTTGGAAGCACGTTGCCGCCGTCCCAATAATGCGCGACGCGCGATTCGGAGAGATTCTTTGTCGCACGGCCGACGGTTAGCTGTGCGTCGCTCGGAAGGATCGGCACCCAAACCGAATAAACTTTTACGTCCTGCCCTTGTGTGTTCGCCAAGACCTGGCGAATTTCGGATGCACCGAATAAACAGTGCCCTCAGGTAGGCGAGAGCAAGGTGA
>CAZGSC010000049.1:0-20018 GCA_964528325.1 uncultured Chloracidobacterium sp.
CTACGGAAACATTTACACCGACTGCTACAGCCACGGAGACGTTCACTCCGACTGCGACAGCTACGGAGACGTTTACTCCTACTGCAACTGCGACGGAAACGTTCACTCCGACTGCGACAGCGACGGAAACGTTCACTCCGACAGCAACGGCAACTGAGACGTTCACGCCAACGGCTACAGCTACGGAAACATTTACACCGACGGCTACTGCAACGGAGACGTTCACGCCTACGGCAACAGCGACTAATACTTCAACTGCGACTGCGACCTCGACAGCAACATTTACTCCGACATCGACCGCCACGGCGACAGCAACCGCGACGCCGATCTGTGCAACCGTTTCGATACCGGCTCAGAATTCACTGACTGGAGTTTCGGTAACAGTGCCGGTCAACACATCGGATGTGACGGGAATGGGAGCAGTTTCATCAGATTTCACTGTCACCTTTGACCCGGCGGTATTGGCCCCGAACGGAGTCACGTTCGGAAGCGTCGGCAATTCAAACGGCGGCGGTCGGACACTCAATGTGCAGAACCCTGGAGCAGGAACATTGGTTATCTCGATCTTTGGAGGAAATCAACTTGTAGGCAGCGGGGCACTAGTCAATTTGAACTTTAATGTTGTCGGATTGCCCGGTGCGACGAGTCTGGTAGCCTTGTCGTCATTCCAGTACAACGAAGGCCCGCCGTGCGGATTCCTTAACAGCGGAAGAGTCGATGTGATCTCAGGAACCCTAACGGGAACCATTACATACGGCAACATCCTGACGCCGCCGGCGCCTAGAAATGTGCCCAATGTTACGCTCAGTGCCGGAGGTGCTCCACCGGTATTTGGCACAACAGACTCACTGGGCACATATTCGCTGAGCGGTTTTGGACCAGGTGCGTATACGATCACTCCAACCAAATTTGGCGACGTGAATGGTGCTCTTAACGCTCTGGACGCGGCGAAGATAGCACAGTATGTCGTCAATCTGACCCCGTTCAATCCGACACAACAGATCGTTGCAAATGTGAGCGGTGTCGCTCCCATCACATCTTTCGATGCAACTTTAGTCGCGCGTTATGTGGTTCAGCTTCCGCCTATGAATGACTCGACAGGAAACTGGATCTTTAATCCGACAAGTAAGTCGTATCCGAATGTCTTCGCTAATGTGTCTAATGAGAACTACTCGGCATTGCTGATGGGTGATGTGACGGGTAACTGGAACAACCCTATTTCTCTACCGGAACGGCCGGCTAGCGGGCCCGAAAGAAGCGTTGCCGTTAGAGCGCCGCAAATGGTGGCTGAACCTGACAAACGGGTAACTATTCCGATCGGAATACAGGGCGCTCCAAATAAGGGCATAATAGCCTATGAGTTTGAGCTGACCTACGATCCGGCGGTGATCCAACCGATGGCTGATCCGGTTGAGCTCTCGGGTACCGCAAGCCGCGATCTTACTGCGGTTGCTAACCCGCAAAAACCCGGGACTCTTAGGGTAGCCGTTTTCGGAACAATGCCTATCAATGAAAACGGAATTCTTCTGAATCTCAAATTCACCGCTGTCGGGGCACCCGGTTCGGTTTCGCCGCTCAAATGGGAAAGTCTGCTGCTGAATGAAGGCAACCCGAGGGTCTTGCCGGTCGATGGACAGGTCGAACTATCGGCTGCGGCACCAAACCAGGCAGAGATCAGCGGACGTTTGCTGAGCGGCTATGGCGAAGGCATTTCAGGCACTCATGTAACGTTGACTGATGCAAACGGCTCGCGTCGTACGATCTTATCGAATGGATTTGGAGCATTTCGCTTCGGCGGACTAGATCTGGGAGAGACCTACACAATTAGTGTCGCTTCGCGACGCTGGAGGTTTACGCCGCTGACTGTCAGCGTTGTAGATCAGGCGGCAAATGTGGACATGATCGCTGAGCCGTAAACAGGTATGCGATTTTTTGAACGGGCTGTCTGAGCTTTAGGGTTCAGTCAGCCCGTTTTTTTGCAACGCCATATCAATGGAAATCATCCCATCGACGACTTCAAACTTTCTGATGGTCGGGAAGCTATTACGAAGCCGTTTGAAGTCATTTGCCCCGGCTAAACACCCCTCCTTTTAGCCGGGGTTTTTATTTTCTAAGCTTAGCAAGCGATCTTTCGATCTGAGCGGTATGGCGCTGTTCATGGCCTCCGGCAACTATCATCCACTCTGCGGCTGTGATATTGCCGAAATAAGGGTGAGGAAACTTCGGTCCCGACAGATCGTATTTCTCAAGATCGGAACGTATGGCTTCAAACGCCGTGCAATTGGCATTCATTCTGTCGAGTGCTTCAGAGATCGTCACATTTCCGGTAGGCTGGACGCGTTCCGGCGCCTCGATCTTCACACTGCCGACCAATGCCGATTTGTCGCGAAATTCGTCCGACAACTTCACCGTACCGTCTGAAAGATCGCCACGTTCCTTGGCCTCTTCGACCAATTTAGCGCAGATGCGTGAAATACCGATATCGACCATTGAAAGGTGTTCTACGATCTGTTGGATCGTCCACGTATCGCCGTCAGGCAAGGCAGCGGCCTCGTCATCAGAAATGCCGCTGATCGTGGCTTTTAAGTTTTCACGCGCCTTTTCATTTGCCGAGTAGATATCGGCTATGGTTTCGTATCTCATAATTATTTAGTTATTTAGTGGGTGCGGCCGGTTGAACAGATAAGGGCAACCGGTGCCATCTCGCAAAGCTTGTGACATTGTCAGCCACGTTTTTCATCCGTTTTATATACGCCGTTTTCAGATAGATCATTTCATTTTCAGTCCACAGGAGTTCGACGATAGGGTTATATGACACCAGCAGTTTTTCGTCAGGCAAAGTCGATAGCGGCTGCCCAGTGGATGCTGCCGTATTCGCTGGTGCGTTTGCATCAGAACTCGATGTCTGCCTCTGCTGATCACGATCATAGGCCTGAGAGGAAATCAAAAGTTGGTTACGAAGCGGTATCGCAGCCTGGGTAGGATTGGTTCCTTCGGCGTCATAAATGCGGACCTGTGTTTCAAAGGCGATCGCTACTTTTGAAGAATCCGGCGACCACACGGGATGAACGGCGGTCAAATTATCATCCAGCCGGCGCTCGCGTCCATTTTTTTCGATTATCCGCAGCCGTCCGAGCGGGACCATCAATTCAGGCGGGTCGCGGTGAGACGCGGAGAAGTCTAAATAATTCCATTCGCGAGCCGTCGTCGCCAATGCGGCCAGCATAGAACTGTCCGGCGACCAAGCGTAATAAAAATATATCAACCCCTCATTTTCCGTTATTGGTTTTAAGCCGCTGCCGTCAGCTGAGCAAATATAGATCTGTTCCGTGCGGAAAGTAAGAATCCCCGTCGGAGCTGCCGGCGTTGGTGCCGCCGAGGCTTTGTTAGACTCCTTCTCGGTTTCATCGACAGGCGCAATGGAATTGCTGTCCGCACTAGATTGAGTAGCTGCAGGAACGGGTGATGGAGCGAAACCGTCACCATCGAGCTTGTCCGCCCTTGTCATCGCAACAAAGGCAAAAGATGTTGAATCCGGTGACCATACTATCGAGTCAGGAAAATGGACCGCCATCGCATCAGATGTAATTCTTTTCTGAAGTTTTCCGTCCACCGAATACATATCCAATCGATATTCCGCCATGACATCAGCGATGTTTCGATAAACGGCAAGGACGTATTTCTTATCAGGAGAAGCAATAGTTCGTTCAAGCAATTCATCGACAGGTCGATTCTTGTCGAAATCCGCCTGAACTTCTAAATTTCTATCTTCCGCTCTACTACTATCGATCGACGGAACTGGAACGTCAGGTTCGTAACGGTAGTTAAGACGCACAGACGGCACCGTTTTCATCTCTGGCGGCGCGGGCGGCTCAGACTGAAACATCTTATTTTGACAGCCGAAGCTCAGCGACACGCCAAAGACAACCACCGCCAATGGCAATTTAGAAAAATGCATAAAACTAAAGGTCTGCATTCAGATACTGTTTATACAAGTTCTTTTGAGCGTCCGTAGGTTCCGGAACGGGTAAAAGATCGTATTCTTTCCTGCTGTCGCTTCCAAGGGTAAATTCGATCTCGCGGAGTTTATCCAATCTGAATATCGAGAGCTTAATAGTGTCATTTGGCTTTTTCTGCCCGATGTAGTTTTGCACAAATGACTGACTGGCTCGATAGCCGTCAATCGCAATGATCTGGTCGCCAGTGTTCAACCCCTGCTCGAAGGCGGGCGTATCAGCAGCTATTGAGCGAATCGTTAAACGGTCGCCACTCTGGGACAGGTCAGCTCCAACGTAAGCTTTACCGGTGTTTGGTTGTTTTGTAGACAGCTGTAGTCCGATGCCATTAACGATGCCCGAATAGTCTATCTCATCAGTTCCGCGTACGTATTTGTCAAAAAATTCTGTAAGGCTTTTCCCTGCTGCGAGTTCAGCTGCCTTTTGAAAATCATCGGGAGAATAATTCTTTCCCTTTTTATAAAATTCCGTGTACAGGTATCGCAGGACATCGTCATAAGACTTTGCTCCATTGGACGCGGTGCGAATAGTAACATCGAGCAGCATATTAACGAGCTCGCCCTTGTCATAATATGAGATCTGGTTGTTTACGGCATTCTCGTCTTGTCTGTAGTACTTGATCCACGCATCAAAACTTGCTTCCTCAAGACTGGTCTCAAATCTGCCTGGTATTTCCTGAAGCTGTTTGATCTGCGAAGCTTTGTTTTCCAAAAACTCATTATCCGTTATGATCCCCGCACGACGAAGCAATAATCCTTCGTAGTAGGCCGTTCCGCCTTCAGCGACCCAAAGCATCTTGGTGTAATTCTCATTCTCATAATCAAACGGACCTAGGGCGTCGGGACGAATGCGTTTGACGTTCCAGGCGTGAAAATATTCGTGCGCCACCAGCCCCAAAAAACCTTTATACCTTGCCTGGGGCTTGAAGGAAAACCTGTCTGTCTGCAGTGCGGTGGAGTTAAGATGTTCGAGCCCGCCGCCGCCGCGAAGATTAATAATAAATGTGTAATCTTTATAAGGCAGTTCGCCAAATATCTTGAAGGCTTCTACGACGATCTTTGCCGTGTCTGTAGCAAGTTTCTTCAGGTCGTAATTTCCCTCGCCGGTAATTACGATGCGGTGTTTTTTTCCTTCGACATCAAATGTCGTCTCGTTGAAATCACTCACCTCGAACGGCGAATCATAAAGTACGTCGTAATTTTCCGCAACAAATGTATTTGCAGTATCGGGAACCGCGGGCAGGCCGGTGGCGACCTTCCAATTGCCGTAGGGAGATACTCTTACGGTTGACTGTGCTTTCAGCTGATCTTTTACAAAAAGCAGTGTTGCGGCATTGTTCCAGAATGCATGTTGGTCATTTAGCTCGTTGGTTCTGACCGTAAGTTCATTCGCGTAGATGCGATAACTAACCACTATGTCCTTATTGGTTTTGCTGTCGACTTGCCAGGTGTTTTTGTTTATCTTGCGCCATGACAATTGGTTTCCGGCTGGGTCCTTGACCGAAAAGTCCTGAAGGTGGCGAGCAAATTCGCGCACCAAATAACTCCCGGGAGTCCATACCGGCATTTTTAATTCAACCCTTTCGGGCATTTGCGCCCATTTGACGCGCATCTCTACTTCAAGCAAGTGGGTCCACGGCTTTTGCATCGAGATCGCATAACCTATCTCAGGCGCAACCGGTTTTGTTTCGGCCGCGGCTGACTTTGTGCTCTTTGGCCGCTTCTTTTGAGCCGGCGTTTCTTGGTACATAGAAAAAAAGACGGCAAGGATCAGGATTATTATAGCTTCAAGTTTGTACTTTTTGTGCATTACTTTTCGATTCTATCTGGAGATGTTATTGTTGATTTCTTGCTATTTTACTATAAAGTTGACGCAATTGAGAATTTGCACGTCAGTGACGTACGAGCCGAATGAGCCAGGAAAGCCCAACTGAAAATCCAAACAGCGAAGAAACTCAAAAATTCCTCACAAAGCCGATAATCATAATTTTTGTTACGGTTCTTATCGACCTTATCGGGTTCGGCATCGTTATTCCGGTTCTGCCATATTATGTTCAAGGTGATGCATTTCAAGCAACACCTTTTCAGCTGGGCATTCTTGTCGCTTCTTACTCGATAATGCAGTTCGTTTTCTCGCCTGTCCTAGGCAGCCTATCTGATAGATACGGCCGCCGGCCGATTTTGTTCTTTAGTCTTCTGGGCACAGCTGCAGGATTTCTGATCGTCGGTTTTGCTTCAACCCTCTGGATGGTCTTCGCCGGCCGAATTCTGGACGGCATCACAGGTGGAAATATTTCTGCCGCTCAAGCATATATCGCCGACGTTACGACGAGAAAAAATCGTGCTAAGGGAATGGGCCTCATCGGCGCGGCTTTTGGCATCGGCTTTGTTCTTGGCCCGTCGATCGGAGGCATCTTAAGCAAATATGGTAATGACGTTCCGTTTCTATTTGCTGCCGCAATGGCATTTTGTAACGCTGTCGCACTCTACTTTTTTCTTCCCGAATCCTTAAAGAGAACTGGGGCCGCGGAGCCTGCGCGGCGAATAAATCGCTTTGCCGAGTTATTCGACTCTCTTGGAGATGAACGCTTCCGGACCATCACCCTGATCTATTTTCTTATTATTACCGGATTCTCGATCATGACGACCTCATTCGCGTTATACACAATGACTCGTTTTAGCTATGACGCCGAACAAAGTGGTTATTTATTAGCCTACTCCGGTTTTTTGGGGGTCATTTTGCAAGGTGGATTGTTCGGACGCCTCTCTGCATGGTTGGGTGAATCGCGTCTCGTCGTTGTGGGCAGCCTTCTGCTCACGGCAAGCCTGTTTGCCGTTCCGCTGGTTGGACCACAATCGGGTGGTTTACTTGGCCTGCTTATCGGAATTGCTTTTTTTTCAATAGGTAATTCCATTTGCTCGCCTGCTCTCACCAGTCTCGCATCGAAGAATGCAACTGAAAGCGAACAAGGTAAGGCTCTCGGCGTCATGCAGTCGGGCGCGAGCCTCGCCCGCGCCGTCGGTCCTGTGATCGCCGGACTATTACTAAATAATGCTTTGGGTCAATTGGATGATGGGACGATACAGCGAACTTTCTGGACAGCGTCGGGAATTGTGTTTGCTGCTTTTTTGGTTGCGATCTATTTTGCGAGATCGGCGAAAAAGGAAATATTTGCCTGAGTGCTTCTAGCTGGTCGCTCGTTTTCGGCCCTTTGAATGAACTGCTGGAAAAACAAGCCTGAATGTCGCTCCGTTGCCAGGTGCGCTTCTTGCTTCGATAGTTCCCGAATGCTCCTGAACAATTCCATATGACACTGCGAGGCCAAGGCCGGTACCGGAGCCAACCTCCTTCGTCGTAAAGAACGGGTCAAAAACCTTCTTAAGGTTTTCGGCAGGAATTCCCTCGCCTGTATCGGACACCTCAACGACCACAAACCCGCTCTCATCCATAGTCGTCTTGAGTGTAATAGTTCCGCCCTTTAACATGGCGTCGCGGGCATTCAGGATCAAATTTGTAAAGACCTGCTGCAACTTACCCCCACTACCGGAGATCGTCGGCGGTGATGCAGCGTAATCTTTTACGATCTCAATATCCGATTTTCTTAGCTGCGGTTCGAGCAATTGAAGCGTATCGTTCAAAAGTTTATTAAGGTCGATCGCACCAAATTCTTCAGAACTGCCGGAACGGGAAAAATTGAGAAGATTACCCACAATGTTCGACGCACGGTCGGTCTGGCGCTGCATCTTCTGAAGCAGAGCATGTTTGGGATCGGTTTCGGGGATCATGCCAAGCAGCATCTGCGTATAACTCGACACGCCTGTCAACGGTGTATTTACCTCATGAGCGACACCCGCCGCAAGCAGGCCGATGCTCGAGAGCTTTTCGCTTTGCTGCAGTGTCTCTTCTAGCTTGACCCGCGAGGACACATTTTCCAAAACTATGATCGCCCCGGTCTGCTGATTTGATATCGATCTAAGAGGCGCCACAGCTACATTTAGGATCAATGAATGTCCTCCTGCATCGTAGGTGTGAAGCTTGTAGGCATTTCGCACCTCAGTCAGATGCCAGCGCGATTTTCCTAGAATGTTTTCGATATTTAGGGCGAAACTTTCGTCAAAGATCTCTTCGACAAGCTTCCCGACCACGCTATCGCGGTCAAGGCCGATCATTTCTTCAAACGGCGAGTTGCATCGCATGATCCGACCCGATTCGTCAACGGCAAGCAGTCCCACATTAACGGATTCGACGATCGATTCGTTGAACTCCTTTAACAACGCAAGCTCTTCCGTATGCTGTTTTTGCTGGCCATAAAGCTGGCTGTTTTCAATAGCGACCGCGACGTAGCCGGAGATCGTTTTAAGGATCTCAAGATCCTCAGATGACAAAAGTGAACCGTCACTTGCTCGTCCCAACCCGATCACCGCAACCATCTTGCCCCCGACAACGCACGGAACAAAATAGTGGAGCTCCTGACGTACCGGCTTTTTGCCGGCTCCGTTTCCATTCGATCCCGGCTGTATCACCTCGACATCCTGCCGGTCGAATTCATCGGCTCTGACCACGCCATTCAATGTCGATTTTTGCCGGATCATCGTCCGGAAATCGGCTGGTATCTTGTAGTCTTCAGTAAAACCGACAGATTTTGCTATACGGTAATGAGCGGCGGCTTTTTCGTCCTCAACAAAAACGGCGACCTTTTGAACATCAAGCACCTGACAGATCCGCTCGGTCAGGCCGTCCAATAAAGGTTCAAGCGCCGTGGTGGCCGAAAGGGTTTTCCCAAAATCAAGCAAGCCCTGCCGCATGTCGTAGCGCTCGCCGTAAAAGAATCTATCCGCGCGCTCTTGCAGGAATTTTTTCAGGGGCTCGCTAAGCAGGACGATCGCAGCCATTGCGATAAGTGCGATCAACGCTCTGAGAGTTATTTCTGTTGTTGAAAGATTATTCCCGACGGCGAGAAAAACAAGGCCGAGAGCGACCGAGCCGATCATCATTGCGATAGCGATGGTGGTCATTGCATACACCAGCGCCCTGCGGACAACAACATCGACATCCATCAGACGATATCGCACCACCGAGTGGCCAAAACTCAATGGGATCAAGGCGAGAGGCAGTGTCGTAATAGCCGTGCTGAAATTGTCGTCAGGGATCGGAAAACCGAGTCGTTCGACCAGTTGCATCAGCACGACAGGCACAATTGCGGCGATCGTACCCCACATTGTCCATTTCAGCCGTTGACGAACGACAGGCTGGCGATAACGGAAGAAACGCCATACAAGCAAACTGGCGCCAGCAGAAACCCCAACGACAAAATGGTAGAAATTACACTTGTACAGAAGGCCGAATATATCGGTTCGATCTATCAACCGAGCTAGATTTTCGGTCAGCGCCGCCTCCGGCCAAAACTGGGGAACGAGAGAGAGAAATATCAGTGTCAGCGAAAAGATCGCGGCCGGAATATATAGGATATAGGTCTTCCAGGGCGGATCAGTAAACACAGCGCTTCGTACCGGATAGCGGATGCAAAAATGGACAAAAAGCGGAACAAAAAAAGCTAGCGCGATGTTATCAAGAAGATCGACGGCAAGGTCAAAATCCTTTCCTATCCCGATGGCCTTATAGGTGTGAAAAATAAATGCTGCCAAACAAACCGTCGCAAAATGCAAAACAAATGGCGAACGGCTTCCCTGCTTGAAAAGCACGAAGATACCAACGCCCAGCCAGATCACTCCGACGATCGAAAGAAAAATGATCGAAGGGCTCCAGCGCGGGATCGGATCTATATGCCGCAGGTCCGCGAAATAGTAATTGTTGGCAAATGAGTAAGCAGGCTTTTGGTAAAAATATGTAAGGTTCCCGTCGACTCCGGCGGTCTCCAGGAACATTTGCACATCGGCGGGCGACGTGATCTCCTCAGTTTTTTCTCCGTCGAAACCGATACCGAGAAGCTTGTCCCCGACCGAAATTCCGGCTCGCGAACCCGCAAATCCCGGCGTCACTTTCGTAGCATAAATGCCGTCAGACTTCTGAACCCAGCTTATTCCATCAGTTGGCGGGAGGTTTTGTAAGGCACGCTGAGACAAGTTTAAGGCAGCGGCCGTTACAAACAGCACGCAGGCCAGGAGCCATATCAGGCTCCAACTTGTCAACATTTTCTCTTTCATCCCATCAAGGCATACTTCGCCGAAGTATTTTCAACGCAAAATACGTTCCAATCTGTATTATATTCAAGGCTAGCCCGGAATGCGTATTTTACTTGAAAAAACTAATTTCAATCAAAACGGCCCATAGCTGTCCGTCCAGTCATATTCAGCTTTTTGCTTGATAATCCGAGAATTTGGAAAAAATTTACGCTTGGGAATCAGATTTTTTGGTGCCGTCTCCCGATCGGCAGATCCTAGAATCGGACTTGTATGCCGCCGCGAAGCATTCGCTGTTGGCCTGTTAGTTTCAGATTTCCTTCCTCACCGAAGATACCCGATTGGAAATCTAACAAATTTCGTCCGTCAATGATCGCCTCGGCGCGTAAAGGCAGGCCGAAATTTGGCAGATTCTGTGTTATCATCACGCTAAGCCCCGGATCGTAGATCGCTAGTCTGCCTTTGAACGGATCTATAGCGAAAACCGTCGCCCTCGGTGAAAGGCGAAAAACCGTTCTAACGCTGGTGCCCGTCTTTAGTTCAGCCGCCAGTTGGCCGAAGAAAGACTGGAAGAAGTCGTTTTCAAAGACATGCGAGGGGTCCGTGATCGTCTCGGCAGCAAGAGTTTGGCCGCTGCCAAATGAATAACCACCTGTTGCCGTAAACAGCTTGTTGAGACGACGTGTGTAAACGATGCTGATCCCCTGAGAATTGCCTTGCTGATCGGCAACGAAATCGCCAAATCCATCGCGGCTTAGCGTGTCGAAGGCAAGACTGTTCAATCCGACACCTCTGCCGAGCGTTGTGTCAAAAAATATGTTTGCGTCTACGCTCGAGGAATTGTCGATCACTCGTTCAACACCAAACTCCAGCCGGCGACTCTTATTCATTTGAGGCTTGCCACCAGCGAGGACAAGGTCTTCGACAGATGCCGGCTCCGCAAATGCAACGCTTTCGCCTTCAAGGTCAATGGCCCGCGCCCATGTTTTTTCTTCCGTTTGAGTAGTGAACGCTGTTCGGAAACGAGTTTTTGAATTCAGGTCGTACTGAAGCCCCAATCGCGGCGAAAGTGACGAATCCTCACCCGCACCGACAAAACGTGAGTAGTCGAAACCAAAAACGAGAATTATTCCTTCACGGACCCTCCATTCGTCGAGTGCCTGAAATGACAACTGGCCCAGCGGCTTTTCTTTATTTGCGGCAAGGACATTTCCCAACCACCCGACCGCTGAGTTAAATCGAAGCTGGTGATTTGCACCCGCCCGGAGCTTGAGGTCAGCCTCTAATCGCTGCGGCGAGCTTCTGCCCGCACCGGTCTGTCCCGCAACCACTACATTCGCACCCTCGCCGACCGGAAACAGGGTCGCAAAATTCACCCCGGCGAGTTTACCGTTTTCCGATCCGGCGAAATATGTTTCAACTACCGTTTGGCCCTTTCGGTGTGATGGATGTTCGTCAACAGCTGCATCATTTGACTCCAGGGCAACGGCAGTGTCTTCGTCAATTGGGCTATTGCCCTTCTGATGTTGGTAGATCGATCGTTGGTTCTGGGCTCCGCGAATACGCCATTTTGAACTATTTCTATCAAGGCGTTTTTCAGGAAGTGTGTCTCCGCTGCCGGCACGCTCAAGCTTGAAACCATAACTAATATCAGCGGCCCGGCTAACTTCGACTCCGAATAAGTATGTGGGATTAAATCCCTGAGCAACAGCCAGAACCGTATAAGTTCCCGGCACGATCTTCGCGAGGAAGCTGCCGTCGGCAGACGAAACGACCTGTTTTAGAAGCCGCGAAGTCCCTGCCCGAAAGATCGCGACGGTCGCTTCGGCAATTGGGCTTCCGCCGTCATCACGGACGATCCCTCTGATCGTCCCAAGCGTTCCCGTTTTTACAGTGATCACGCTAGAACTTGCCGTAGGCGCGGCGGCAAAGGCTGCAGACATCGGCAAAAGCAGAATGAACAGAGTCTGAAAAACTCTCTTTCCTTTTATCGAAAAACTCATTAATTCGGACGAGCGCGCGTAACTCTCGTATTTTGTTCCCAAAAATCAAGCGTGTCAAGCCAAAATCCGAGCGCGGTACTCTCGTCTTCTACGATGCGATAAACTTGACAAAGTTTGCCCTTAGGCTAGAATTGAATTCTGCCTTAGAGCAGATGCGGAGACGTGGCTGAGCGGCTGAAAGCGGCGGTTTGCTAAATCGTTGTAGTCTTAAAAACTACCACAGGTTCGAATCCTGTCGTCTCCGCCATCAAACTTATCGGTGAGCTATCAAATTCAGGTTTGGTAGCTTTTCGTGTTTTTGCGCTATCGTTCAGAAAAACAGATCGGTTTAAATTACAGTCAACGGGAGGTGTAGAAATCGATGTTACGAATCATTTTGGGCGTTATTGGCGGATTTATTGGTTGGTTGATAGTTTGGGTCGCAAGCGAGAAGATCATTTCCGCTATTTGGCCGGAGTTTGGCACTCATCAACAAGCGTTTGAAGATGCCATTAAAAATGGCGGCCCGTTCACAGCGGAAACACCGATGCTTCTCACGCATATTGTCATGGGTTCAATAGTCTCAGTGATGGCAGGAGCCCTGGCTGCGCTGATCGCCGGTGAAAACGCACGAGCGCCGCTCTTCGCCGGTATTCTGTTGTTAGCCATGGGCATTATGAAAGCCGTGATGTCGTGGCAGTACGTTCCAATTTGGTATCACGTTGTCTTTACTGCGATACTGCTTCCATTAACGATCGGCGGCGGTAGGCTGATATCCAACACTTAGAAGAGAAGAAATGAAACTTGTTTCGTCGTTGTTTGCACTGGTCGTCCTCTTTTTTGCCGTTGCCGTGAACGCAAATGGTCAAAAAGTTAGTGAGAAGGACGAATTGCTGAGCTTGGATCGGCAATGGCAGGAAGCTGTCGTAGCCGGCGATGTAAAATTCATCGAGAAGCGAACTGCCGACGACTTTGTCTTTACACACGGCGGCGGAACCATGGTAGATAATAAAGCGGATTGGGTCCGTCGGACCAAACAAGTTCCCCAGGGACAACTACAGCGTAAAGCCAGCAACCAAACGGTCGAGATACATGGCGATATCGCCCTGGTATTTGGACGCCTCGATGTACGGGCAATAATCAAAACCGATTTGCCTCCGGTTTGCTACGCCCTTGAGTACGTTCATCTATATGCTCGTCGAAAAGGCCAATGGATGTTTCTTTCGCACCGAACAACCCAAGGCGTCGTGGCAGCCCATCAATGCACCGAAAGTGAGAGCAAGTGATCCGAACTGTCTAACGATCGCTGGGCGTCCCGGCATTCTGAGCCGTATTAATCCTAAACAAGTTCCATTCGCGACAATTCGCCTTTTTCGTCGTGTTGCGAAACCGTTCGGTTGCGCTTGACATATGCAACCGTTTGGTTGCATACTCTTGTTTGTAGTTATGAAACGAGACATTTTCCAAGCCATAGCCGACCCGACGAGACGGGCGATCATTGCTTTGATAGCGTTACAGGCAATGACGCCGAACGCTATCGCGGAGAATTTTCACACGACGCGGCAGGCGGTTTCTAAGCATCTGCGGATACTGACGGAATGCGAGCTTGTGCGGCAGGAGAATCGTGGGCGGGAAATTTACTACTCGCTGGAGATCGAAAAGATGAAAGAGATCGACAAATGGCTGGAGCAGTATAGAAAGATCTGGGAGACACGTTACGAGCAGCTCGATACGTTGCTTGCCGAGTTAAAACAACAAGAGAAAAAGGAGCGAAAAATATGAAACCCGCCGAAGCAAGCCTGCCGTCGGATACCGAGGTACTCGTCAAACGGAGCTTTGATGCTCCCGCCAAACTGGTGTGGCGGGCCTACATGGAACCGGAACTGATGCGTCGTTGGTGCGGGAGCACCCCCGGTTGGTCGATGCCTGTCTGCAAGATGGATATGCGCGTCGGCGGCCAATATCGCTGGCGTTGGCGCAACGACGAGGACGGAATGGAGTTTGGATTCACGGGAGAAGTTCTGGAGATAGTTCAGCACGCGAAGATCGTGCATACGCAGATCTTCGATCCGGGCAATATGGGCATTGCCATGGGCGGCGAACCGTCGATCATCACCGTGACGGTCGAAGAGATCGACGGGATCACGAATGTCGCGACCACGATCAAATATGCTTCGAAGGCCGACCGCGACGAGGCTCTCTCAACCGGTATGACAGACGGCATGGAGATGAACTACAAGCGGCTCGACGAAGTACTTGCAGAAGAGAATTAATATGGAAATGGAATTTATTGTAAACAAAGAAACGAAGACAGTCACGATAACCAAAGAATTCACAGCCGGGCTTGATCTGGTTTGGGACGCTTATACAAAGGCGGAACTACTCGACCAGTGGTGGGCACCGAAACCTTTTGCGTCGCGGACAAAGGTTATGGAATTTGCGGTTGGTGGCCGCAGATTTTATGCGATGGTCACGCCCGACGGTGGCGAACGCTGGGCCGTTCAGAAATATACATCCATTACCCCAAAAACGAACTTCAAGTTCTTCAATACGTTTGCTGACGCAGATGAAAACATCGAATTGCCCGGCTCTGATTGGGATCTCAATTTCAGCGAACACAACGGTACGACCAAGGTCCGCGTCTCGATCTACAACGAGTCGCTGGAGCGTCTGGAGAAGATGGTCGAAATGGGCTTCAAGGAAGGGATCACAATGACCCTCGGACAGCTGAACGATCTCCTCGCGGAGCTATCGGCGAAAGGCAACGATGTCTGAAAAAGCCGAGTTCGTGAGCAAGAAAATAATTTCACCGCAGATCGCGCAGATAAATAGATATAGATCTGGCGAAAATCTGCTTCATCCGTGCGATCTGCGGTTAATATTGGCCACGAACTGATCACGTTTTTGGTTTTAAGACATCACAGACCTTATATGAACTTACAAGAACAGATCAAAGAGTTTATTGCGAGCCACCCGGAGCCCAAACGCGGTGACTTGCAATCGTTGCATGACCTCGTTTTGCGAGTAAAACCGGATGCAAAATTATGGTTTCTCGACGGTAAGAACCTCGAAGGCAAAATGGTTTCTAATCCGGATATCGGGTTTGGCTCTCGCCCTCATAAATACGGCGATGGGACGATCAGCGAGTTTTATCAGATCGGCCTGAGCCCAACTAAAGCCGGTATCTCGGTCTATGTTATGGGTATCGAAGACAGAAAATACTTACCCGAGACCTTTGGAAAAACGTTAGGCAAGGCAACCGTCACCGGCTATTGCATCAGGTTCAAAACTCTAAAAGATATAAATATCGATGTGCTTGAAGAGGCAATACGATTTGGGTTTGAGAATACGAATGGAGCTCAAGAATCATGAAATCGGATTTTTATGAAATGCTTGATGCGATTAGTAGTCGCCCAGCGATGTATATCAGCCCGTCGCGGTCAATTACTGCACTTTACAACTACCTCCACGGATATATGGATGGCACCAATCGGACGCAGATTGTACGCAACACCGAGCCATCGTGGGCCGAATTTAACAATTGGGTCGCTATGAAATTGAACTTCTTCGAGTCAACCAAAGGGTGGCGTCAAATGCTTCTTGAACGTGAGAACGGGGATGAAGAAAGGGCATTTAAAAGGTTTTTCGTCCTTCTGAAACAGTTCCGAAACCGAAAAGAGACGTGCTTGTTCCGCTCCGAGCTTCCCAAGGGGGTAGGACGAAAGACAAGGAGACTTGAGATCGTCAAATACACTGACGACGGAGGTGTCTTCGTTCGTTCAATAAACTCTAAAAACAAGATTATCGATGAAATGTACTGGCAGACGTTGGAAGGCGCGTTCTGGATTCTAGAAAATCAACTCGGAAAATTAAGCTGGGAAAAAATGGACAATTGATGTGCTGAAAGATTCGATTGAGAAAGAAAAAATAATGAGAAAAATAATTGCATGTGAGTTTATGACGATTGACGGCGTCATACAGAACGAGGAGAATGACGGCGACGGGTATAAATGGGGCGGATGGTTTTTTCCTTTTGCTGACGAAGTTACCGGAGCCGTGATGCAAGAGCGGCTTGGCAAAAAGGTAGATCTGCTGTTGGGACGCAAGACCTTTGCAGCGTGGGAAACGTATTGGCCGACGCATTCGAACTTCTGGCCGAACGTGATGACCGCGACAAAGTACGTCGCCTCGAACACACGCGACTCAAGCGATTGGCAGCCAAGTGTTTTTTTGAGTGGCGACCTCGTGGAAAGAGTTCGCGAGTTAAAACAAACCGACGGCCCCGACATCCATGTAATGGGAAGTGCGGACATGCTCCAGACGCTCTTCAAAGCTGATCTAGTCGATGGGCTTGAGCTGATGATCATTCCCGTTACACTCGGCCAAGGAAAGCGTCTCTTTCAGGATGGCACGATTCCCGCAGCATTTAAGGTCACCAGCAGCCAGATCGCGCCAAAAGGAATCATCATCGTAAGCTATGAACGAGACGGCGACGTAAAAACCGGCGCGCCGCAGATAGAGGAGGATTAAAAAATGAGAAATATGAAAATAGCAGCTTTTATTCTGATGATGTTTTTATCTGGCGTTGTGTCGGCACAGCAAAAACCGACTACGGGCTACGCGCCGGTTAACGGACTAAAAATGTATTACGAGATACACGGCAGCGGAGAGCCGGTGGTGCTGCTTCACGGAGCGTTCATGGCGATCTCGGGCGAATGGAATGATTGGATAAACGAACTCGCAAAAACGCGGAAAGTGATCGCCATCGATATGCAGGGACATGGGCGGACAGCCGACATCAAACGCGACATTACTTACGAAAATCTGTCGGACGATGTGGCCGCGCTGCTTGATTATCTCAAGATCGAACGCGCGGACATTATTGGTTACAGTCTGGGTGCAGGCACGGCGATGATGACTGCGATCCGCCATCCTGAAAAGGTGCGCAAGGTTGTCAGCATCTCACACCCGATCCGCCGCGACGGCTGGGTCAAGGAAGCAAACGATGCGTGGCCAAACTTTAACGCGGAAATGTTCAAAGGCACGCCTGCCGAAACCGAACGGGAGAAACTTAATCCGGTTCCGGGCAGCTTCATGGATCTTTTCAATCACATCAAAGCGGCGGCAATGCGGCCATACGATTTTGGCGCTGACAAATTCGCGGCTACTAAAGCTCCGATGTTCTTCATCCACGGCGATGTTGACGGTGTACGGTTCGATCACATCGCGGAAATGTACCGCCTGAAGGGCGGTGGGAATATCCACGGTGATATGCAACCGCGCCCGGAATCGAGACTAGCGATCTTGCCCAACACAACGCACGTCACGCTCATGAACCGCATGACGATCATCGTCCCGATGATAATAGACTTTCTCGACGCCAAGCCTCAAAAGAAGTAAATAAAGGTCACCACAGAGGACACGGAGGCTTATATTTATTAAAAGTAAATCGGCCTCATCTCGTAAAAATAGTAAAAACCGTTTAGATATCTCTGTGTTGTGTCTCTGTGTTGAGTAAATTCAGCAGTTTTGCGTTCTTTGCGGCTTTGCGTGAAAATCAAGGTTTATGACTACACGCGTTCGTTTTGCTCCGAGCCCCACAGGCTATCTGCATATCGGTTCCGCCAGAACCGCGCTTTTTAACTATCTTTATGCCCGCCACACCGGCGGCAAATTTTTGCTTCGCATAGAGGATACCGACCTTGCGCGTTCTACCGAAGAATCGACACGTTCGATCCTCGACGGTTTGGCGTGGCTAGAACTCGAGCATGACGAAGACATTGTCTTCCAGTCCGACAACGCCGATAAGCACCGGGCGACAGCGTTGAAATTGCTTGCGGACGGCAAGGCGTATCGCGATTTCACACCAAAGGCCGAGCCGACTGACGCAAATGTAAAGGACGCGATCAAAGATCGTGCCCGCGCCGGACAAGGCGAAAAGAGTATGCGCGACAATCCTTATCGCGACCTTTCCGTCGAAGAAAGCGATGCCCGGGCTGATGCCGGTGAGCCTTTTGCGATCCGTTTGAAAGTGCCAGCGGAAGGGCGCACCGCGTTTGATGATCAGGTTTACGGCATTCAGAAGCGCGACTACGCGGACACGGAAGACCTTGTACTGCTTCGCTCCGACGGCCATCCGCTCTACAATCTCGCGGTTGTTTGCGACGACATTGAGATGCAGATAACACACGTCATCCGCGGACAAGATCATCTAACGAACACGCACAAACAGATATTGATATACGAAGCTCTCGGCGTAACGCCGCCGACATTTGCGCATCTGCCGCTGATCATGGCGCCTAATAAAGGCAAGCTGTCTAAACGCAAGCACGGCGAGGTCGTTTCGATGACGACCTATCGTGATGCGGGCTTTTTGGCCGCTGCATTTCGCAATTTCCTTGCCTTACTCGGCTGGTCGGCGGGCGAGGAGCAAGAGATCTACACGCTCGCGGAATTGGTCGAGAAGTTTTCGCTTGGCGGCATCCACCGTTCAAACGCGGTGTTCAATTTCCACGAAAACGACCCGCGTCGCTGGACCGACGATAAGGCGCAATGGATGAACGCCGAATACATACGAACGATGCCGCTCGCCGACCTGCTTCCATTCGTCAAACCAGAGCTAAAAGCCGCCAAACTGTGGCGTGATGAATACGAGGATGACGATAAGGTTTGGTTCGAAAACACCATCAACCTGATCCGCCAGCGTTTCTTTACTTTGAAAGATTTTTCATCACAGGGCAGGGCATATTTCAGCGAAGATTATGATTTCGATCCGGCAGCAATCGAGAAAAATCTGACGAAATTTCCTGACCTGCACACTTGGCTGCCTGAACTCGCCGACCGCTTCGAAGCAGAGTTTTTTACAAAGACATTCATCGAAGAAAATATCGAAACCGTCGTCAAAGCCTTCACAGAAGAAAAAGGCACAAAACTCGGGGTCATAATGAACGGTTCTCGCACATTGCTCACCGGCGTCGCCGTCGGCCCGTCAATGCTTTCGGTTTTCGAATCATTAGGCATTGAAAGATCTATTCTTCGCTTACGAAGCCAGATCGTGTGGAGTGCCCGTTAGTGAGATACTTCGATCGCGCAAAAAAACCACAGAACCACTTGTGTAGTTAAATGACTTCATGTATATTTGTAGTCAAGTAACTACACGATGAACCTACGACGAGACGTTTTTCAGGCCATTGCCGACCCGACACGACGGGCGATACTTGTGCTGTTGGCTTCGCAATCGATGACTGCCGGGGCGATAGCCGCAAACTTTGAGACAGCCAGGCCGACAGTTTCAAAACACCTGCAAATACTCACCGAGTGCGAATTGCTCAAGCCAAAACAAAGCGGAAGAGAAATTCGCTATTCCGTCAATGCAAAACAAATGAAAAAGGTTGCCGACTTCATCGAGCCATTTCGCAAAATGTGGGACGAAAGGTTCAATAAATTGGAAGCCGTTATGAAGAAATACAAAACAACAAAATAGCGCTATATGGAACGAAAAACTGAGATCAATGCCGAAGACGGCAAACAGGATCTGATCATCACGCGGGAATTTGATCTTCCGCTTGACTTACTTTTTAAAGCGTATATAGAACCCAAGATCGTCGAGCAGTGGATGGGAACGAAAGTGCTGAAGCTCGAAAATAAACAACACGGCGGTTACCGATTTGAAACGTCTGACCCGCAGGGAAATGTTGTATTTCGAGCTAACGGGACGATCCATGAATTCGTGCCGAATGAGAAGATCACAAGGACGTTTGAAATGGAGAATACGCCATTTCCTGTACAGCTTGAGTTTCTTGAATTTGAAAGATTAACGGACAATAGCAGCAAACTCAATATGCAGATCGTTTTTAGATCAGTCGCACTCAGAGATCAAT
>CAZGSC010000050.1:0-19892 GCA_964528325.1 uncultured Chloracidobacterium sp.
TTAAGGCGGCAAAACAACAGAGTTTTACCAAGTTAAACATACTACTATTTGCGGCTAATTACCAGAAAAATCGGCGTCGTGAGATAAAATAATGTCATGCAGCAGCCGCTTGTTTCATTGGGACGAAAACTCAACGATGACCCGCCTTCGGAACCACACGTCGATCCCGTGTGCAAAATGCTCGTCTTACCCGAAAGCGCGGCCGCAACTTACGACTACTACGATCAGACATATTACTTCTGTATGACCGGCTGCCGCGACAAGTTCGCCGCCGATCCTCAGAAGTACCTGTCCGTACCATCTGCGGTAGCGGATGATTTAGCCCCCGATTCCGCAAAGTCGGAAATTGAGTACACCTGCCCGATGCACCCCGAGATCGTGCAGATCGGTCCCGGTAGCTGTCCAATTTGCGGGATGGCACTCGAACCAAAAGAAATTTCGCTTGATGACGTTCCTGATCCTGAACTCATCGATATGAAACGTCGCTTTGTGATTTGCGTGTTTTTGACTTTGCCGGTTTTCGTTCTTGCGATGGGTGAGATGTTCTCATCTTTTCATTTGCTCGTCACGCCGCGCATTTCGATCTGGATACAGTTTGTTCTTGCCTCACCCGTTGTTTTGTGGGGCGGATTTCCATTCTTTCAAAGAGCTGTCGTCTCTATCAAAAATGCCAGTCCGAATATGTTCACGCTCATCGCAATCGGAACCGGTGCTGCATATTTATTAAGTCTAGCGGCGATGTTTGCACCAGATCTGTTTCCGGAGTCGATGCGCGATATGCATTCCGGACTTGTTCCTGGTTATTTTGAGTCTGCCGCAGTCATAACGACTCTCGTCTTACTCGGACAAGTTTTGGAACTGCGGGCACGATCACAAACATCGTCAGCAATTAAGGAATTGCTTCGCCTTGCGCCAGAAACTGCAACGGTTATTCGCGAAGACGGCAGCGACGAAGTAATCGATCTGAAGCACGTCCACGTTGGCCAGACTTTAAGAGTAAAAGCCAACGAAAAAGTCCCGACCGACGGCGAGATCATCGAAGGCGAATCGTCCATCGACGAAGCAATGGTCACCGGCGAATCGATGCCTGTCGAAAAATCAGCCGGAAGCAAAGTGATCGGCGGCACGATCAACGGCAATCGTTCATTTACGATGCGTGCAGATAAGGTCGGAAGCGAAACACTGCTCGCTCAGATCGTAAAAATGGTGGGCGAAGCTCAGCGCAGCCGCGCTCCGATACAGCGCCTCGCCGATGTTGTCTCGTCGTATTTTGTCCCGGCGGTCATTATTGTGGCGATAATTGCATTCGTCGTATGGCTTTTGCTTGGCAGCCTGGCTTCGGCTGTCGTTGCCGCAGTTTCTGTTTTGATCATTGCTTGTCCATGCGCGCTCGGCCTCGCAACGCCTATGTCGATAATGGTTGGTACCGGCCACGGGGCAAAAAACGGCGTCCTCATAAAGAAAGCCGAAGCACTCGAAACTTTGGAAAAGGTCGATACGCTCGTGATCGACAAAACCGGAACGCTTACTGAAGGCAAGCCTACGATAACTCAAATTAAGATCAGTGCCCCGACACTACAACTAGATACAGATGCGGAATCAGAGGACGAGATCATTCAACTTGCAGCATCCGTCGAACGTCACAGTGAACATCCGCTCGCATCGGCCGTAATTGCGGAGGCGTTTCGTCGGAGCCTGGAACTTCTGGATGTTACGGATTTCAGATCAGAAACCGGAGTCGGCGTCAGCGGTTTTGTAAATGGAAGAAAGATCTTCGTCGGCAGACCGGTCTTTGCTGATAGCGTTCGGTTGCCTGCTGGACGAGCCAATCTCGAAATGACGATTGACGGCCGTTCCGCGGCGATCTTTAAAGTCGCCGACACTCTCAAGCCATCGGCAGCAGACGCCATTACGTATCTGAAACGGCAGAGTATTCAAATAATAATGATGACCGGAGATGATCGCTCGACTGCGGAGGCGATCGGACGTGAGGTCGGAATCGAGCAGGTTTTCGCCGAGGTCATGCCCGAAGACAAAGCCGCAAAGATAAAAGAGCTGCAATCGCAAGGCAAGGTCGTCGCAATGGCAGGCGATGGAGTCAACGATGCGCCCGCGCTCGCCCAGGCCGATGTAGGCATTGCGTTCGCGAGCGGCACTGATGTCGCTATTGAATCAGCAGATATCACACTGCTCAAACCCGACCTCGACGGCATTCTAAAAGCGCGAAATCTGAGTAGTGCGACGATGAAAAATATCCGCCAGAATCTATTTTTTGCTTTTATCTACAACATCATCGGTGTTCCCATCGCGGCAGGTGTGTTATTTCCTGTTGTCGGCATCTTGCTTTCGCCTATGATCGCCAGCGCCGCTATGACGTTCAGTTCGGTGTCAGTGATCCTCAACGCTCTTCGTTTACGAAAGACAAAGATTTAACCACAGAGAACACCGAGAACACTGAGAGAGAAGAACTGAATTCCGTTCTCTGTTTCCTCTGTGTTCTCTGTGGTAAATTGTTCTTATGAAACCAGCATTGGCAATTCACGGCGGAGCGGGAACGATACTCAGATCCCAGATGACGCCTGCTCTCGAAGCCGAATATCGCAACGGCCTCGAAACAGCCCTGAAAGCAGGTTGGGATATCTTGGAAAAAGGCGGCAGTTCGCTTGATGCAGTCGAAGCGGCAGTTTGTTCACTTGAAGATTTTCCGCTGTTCAACGCCGGTCGAGGCTCGGTCTTCACTCACGAAGGCCAGCAGGAAATGGACGCTTCGATAATGGATGGCAAAACGCTAAAAGCAGGTGCCGTCGCTTCTGTAAAAAATATCAAAAATCCCGTCTGCCTCGCTCGTCTCGTGATGGAACGCACCGAACACATTCTTCTCGCCGGCGAAGGTGCCAACCAATTTGCCGAGCAGATCGGCGTCGCATTGGAACCAGACGAATACTTCTTCACCGAACACCGCTGGCTGCAGCTTCAGGAAGCTCTCGCCGCCGGACGCGTTCAACTCGACCATGCAGCCGCGAAGCCGATCGGCACTGTCGGTGCCGTTGCCTGCGACCGTCACGGCCATCTCGCCGCCGCCACCTCGACCGGCGGAATGACAAACAAAAGATACGGCCGCGTCGGTGACACACCGCTGATCGGTGCCGGAACTTACGCAGACAACGTTTGTGCTGTATCATGCACCGGTCACGGTGAATACTTCATGCTCGGCGTAACCGCTTTCGACGTCGCCGCACGAATGAAATACAAAGGATTGCCTTTGGAGGATGCCGCCCGCGAAGCTATCGAAAGCCTCACCGAGATCAAAGGTGACGGCGGCCTGATCGCAGTCGATGGTCATGGCAATGTGACAATGCCGTTCAATTCAGAAGGAATGTATCGAGGGGTAATTGGCACAAATCAAGAAATAAATATACAAATTTATTGCTGAGTAAATAAGATTTCTACCCGAGCAAGTTCTTTAATTCACCTAGAGGTAGAGCTACGCGTCTGCGGTGAATCATGGCATGACAGTTTGCACAAACAGGTCGCAAATCATTGATAGGATTAACTTCATATTTTTCGCCCAATGTTGCGATCTGCTCTAGGTGATGAACGTGTATATATTCACGCCCTTGTTCACCATATATCTTTTCAAAGTTAAATCCACAAACAACGCAAGAATAACCGTAATACTCAATGCACTTTTTTCGAGCGTAAGGATTTCTCTCATACTTCGTTAATCTGACTTCGGTCGGCGTACCCTCAAAGTAGACCTTTTGCTTTCCAGAATCAGTGGATATAAAAGGATTATTGCTTAACGGCTTAGAGTTTAAAAACTTGAACCACATCGCTTCAAGCTTGTCAGTAAGGTGTTGCTTAACTGATGTTCCCGATGCCTGTGGATGCCAGTTTTGATCCCGAAACTCATCTGTTTCTAGCATGTCTAAGCCGAGTATAGGATTTTCATCTGCGTTCAAAAGAACTTCAAAGTCCACATCGATGTACAAGGCGTCCCGGTCTTCCCCACTCCAATGTTTTCCAAGAAATGGAGGCGTAGATGCAAATCCTGCTCCAACTATTCCTTTCGGTTCTTTTCCAACCCGAAGAAGAAATATACGATCTCCAGATTCAATTGATTTAGTAACTCCGCAACTCCAGCTTTGCGAACAGCGTCCGGTTAAATCAACCTGCTCTATGTCAGATTCCAGAGTGTCCCAATCCCACCTGTTTGGATTCCAAAGTAGAAGGTATGTTTTCATTTTGATTGGTTTGCCATATCTCTAAACTCCTGCACATAACGGATATCATCCGGAACGCGATCGGCGAGCGTGACGACAAGTTCTTTTTTGCGGGCGTATTTGATCGCGTGGTGTATGGCCTCTCGGCTTTCGGGGATGATGCGGACCGCAGGATCTTTTTTGCTCTTGGCAATACCTTTCTTCAGGAGGTTAAAAGTTTCCTGCTCGTCGCGGCCGCGAAGGTAATGCCCGCGACGGATGACAATGCGGTCAAACGTCTCGCCCGCAACCTGGCCGAATTCGACAATATCCTCATCACGGCGGTCACCGGTTCCGTTTAAAACAACGGTGCGATATTTATTAGGCAGTTTCGAGATAAAGTTAGCTAAACCTCTCAATCCAGCTGGGTTATGGGCGTAATCCATTAGTACGGTAACGTCGCCGATCTCGACAAAATTCAAACGTCCCGGCGTTTGAGCCGTGCCTGAATTAAAGGTCGTCAATCCGACCCGCAGATCCTCAAGCGAGACGCCGTGAACAAAACACGCAAGCGTTGCCGCCAACACATTCTGCACCATAAATTCTGCACGGCCGCCGTATGTGATCGGAACATTGGTCACCTTCTCGATACGAACCTTCCATTTGCCTTTGAGTATCGTTATGTAGCCGTTCTCATACACGCACGAGATACGGCCGCGTTCGGCGCGCCATTTGATGTTCGGATGATTTTCGTTCATCGAAAAACAGACGACCTGGCCCTCACTTAGTTCCTTCATCTCGTAAACGAGTTTATCCTCAGCGTTGAGCACTGCGAAGCCCTTTGGCGAAACAGCTCGAGGCACAACAGATTTCACACGTGCGAGGTCTTCGAGCGTATTCACGTCCTTTAGACCGAGATGATCTGCAGCGATGTTTAGCACTACTCCAATATCGCAATGATCAAACCCAAGTCCCGAGCGAATAATACCGCCGCGAGCGGTTTCCAGAACCGCAATATCTACAGTCGGATCTTTCAACACAAGCTGAGCCGAAACGGGTCCTGTGTTGTCGCCCGCAACGATCTGTTGATTACCGATATAAGTGCCGTCTGTTGTCGTAAAGCCAACAGTACGGCCCGCATTTTTTAAGATGTGCGCAATAAGGCGCGTTGTTGTCGTTTTGCCATTCGTACCGGTTATTGCAAAGATCGGGATACGAGCTGGCGTACCCGGCGGATAGAGCATATCGATTACATGCTCGGCAACGTTGCGGCCAATACCTTCGCTCGGAGCGAGGTGCATACGAAAACCAGGAGCCGCGTTGACCTCGATTATTCCGCCGCCATTTTCGCTAAGAGGCTCGCTAACGTTTGTTGCAATAACATCAATGCCTGCTACATCGAGCCCGATTATCTTCGCGATTCTCTCAAACAAAAATACGTTCTCAGGATGAACCTCGTCGGTGCAGTCGATCGCCGTGCCGCCAGTCGAAATGTTGGCAGTAGTTTTAAGATGTAATATCTCAGCTTTTTTCAATACGCTGTCGAGCGTGTATCCGGCTTTTGAAATACAACGCATCGTTTGATTGTCGATATCAATTTGCGTCAGCACCTTTTCGTGGCCGTAACCGCGTCTCGGGTCTTCGTTAGTCTTATCAATAAGCTGTTGGATCGTAAGTTTGCCGTCGCCTTTGACGTGCGCAGGAACGCGTTCGGCAACTGCGATAAGTCGGTTATTGACCACCAACGCTCGAAAGTCCGAGCCTATCAATTGCTTTTCAACAATGATATAGCGCGAATATTCTTTTGCCTTTTCCCAGGCGGCCAGAGCTTCGTCGAGATTTTTGATGCCGACCGTGGCTCCTTTGCCGTGATTGCCGTCAAGAGGTTTGATCACCGCAGGAAAACCGATCGTGTCGAGCGTATCTTCCAGATCTTCGACGTCGCGCAGCCGATAACCTTTGGGCACAGGTACACCCATATCGCCGAGCAGTTTCTTTGTGGCAGCTTTGTCACCGGCGATATCCACCGAGATCATATTAGTATTAACAGTGGTCGTTGCTTGAATCCGTTTTTGATTGACACCGTACCCAAGCTGCACAAGCGACTGATCGTTCAGACGAATGTACGGAATATCGCGATTGACCGCTTCCTCAACAAGCGAGCCAGTTGACGGGCCAAAGCGCACATCTTCGCGGATCTCGCGCATTTTTTGAATGTCGTCGGCAAGCTCGGCCTTGATCTCTTTGACATCTCGTCCCTCGGCAAGATCAAGCCAAAGACGCACAGCAGCTCGTCCGGCAAACCGCCCGACCTCTTCCTCGACGTAGCTGAAAACTACATTGTAAATTCCCTTCTCGCTCGTCTCACGAGTGCGTCCATAACCTGTGTCCATTCCGGCAAGCGTCTGTAGCTCAAGTGCAAAATGCTCGATCACATGCCCGGCCCAAGTGCTTTCCTTAACACGCCGCAGAAAACCGCCTTCTTCCTGATAACTGCAGCCATGCGTCACAAGCGAAGGCAGAACATCAACCATGCGTTCGTAAAAGCCCTTGAGTTTTCCGGTCGGCTTCTTTTCATAGTCGCCGATGTCAAGGCGCATGATGATAAGCTTCTTCCAATAGCCGCTCCAATAGTTAGGCCCGCGAAGGGTTCTGATCTCGAGAATTTCCATAAGATTTTTAACCACAGATAAACACAGATAGACACAGATGCGAGAAAATACAGCTTATCTTCCATCTGTGTTTATCCGTTTTCACCGGTGATTTCATTTTCCTTTTATCCTAGATCGGGCAATAAGAACTCGCCTGGAGGCTGGATCGACTGCCGCTCTAAATAGTTATAAACCAGCCCATCACGCAGAACATGAAGCTGAACACCGCATACGCTAAATGCTTCATTATCAGCAACTTCCGCTATCTCATTAAAAGTGATCTGTGAACCGTCAACTACGGTTGCCGAGCCTTGCCCGAACACCTCAAGCACACCGTGCCCATCGAGCACGATCGCAGTATTCTCATCAATGCCAACGCCAAGATTGTATGGATTATATGAAACTGCGGTGATGAGCCGGCTGATGCGTCCGCGTTCGCTGAAATGCTGATCGATGATGATGTTTTTAAGAAATCCAAGACCAGGTGAGAGCTTTACAGCATTCTTGTGCGGGTGCGAACTCGGCTCACCGCGAACGATCATCGACGTGCTCATTGCTGCCGCTCCAGCGCTTGTTCCCGCAAGGACCATGTCGCTCTCGCGGACCAGCATTCGCAATTTTTCGGCAAGCTTGGTCCCGCCAAGTAAACTAACGAGCCTCATCTGGTCGCCGCCGGTAATAAAGACACCCGTCAGGCCGTCAACCAGTTTTTCGACATCGGCTTGCACTACACTCTGTCGCGAGGTCGCTCGCAAAACACGCGGATTTGAAACGCCAAGATTCCGAAACGCCTGCGTATAGACATCCGCCGCAAATTCCGGAAAATCTGACGCAACCGGCACGATCAAGATCTCAGCTTTGTCACCGCCGGCCAGTTCGAGAAACTTTTTCAAGATCCGCCGCTCATTATATTTGTCTTCTGCCCCACCGATCACGAGCAGATGCCCGCCAATGATCTCGCGGTCATGCGATTCACTCATTTGTTAAATAATAAAAGCTAAATTAAAGAAAACTTTACTCTAAGTTATTGTAAAGCGTGGGATTGGTCAAGATGTTAGCTGCTTTCATGTGAAGCGGCACGTCTGCCGCTATGAATTTCCTGCAGGCTGGTTACGGTGACCAACCTTGTGGATCTCTTTGTTCCAATTGCCTCAACAAGAGCTTCGGCGCCTGTGATCGTAGTTACGCACGGAATATTGAATTGAAGAGCGGCCTTTCTAATAGCCTTTTCGTCGTAGTGCGAGGCTTTGCCAAGCGGAGTGTTGATGATAAGAGCTATCTCGCCTTGGCGGATCACGTCTGCGATGTTTGGGCGGCCTTCGTTCACCTTGAAAACTGTTTCACATTCGAGGCCGATCTCGTGAAGGCGATTAGCAGTGCCATAGGTCGCAACCAGTCCGAAACCCAGTTTAACCAGACGACGAGCTATCACAACGGCTTGCCCCTTATCTGCGTCATTCACAGAAATGAACGCTCGTCCCGACAGCGGCAGTTTCAGCCCGGAGCCTTCCATAGCTTTGCCGTAGGCCTCGCCAAAAGTCGAGCCGATGCCCATTACCTCACCGGTCGAATGCATCTCAGGTCCCAGCACAGGATCGAAACCTGCAAACTTCTTGAATGGAAAAACTGGCGATTTGACGAAGATCTTCGGCACAGGCAAAACACTTGGCAAATTGAAATCCTTCAGACTTCGTTCACCTGCCATTACTAGCGACGCGATCTTGGCGATCGGAACACCCGTCGCTTTTGCGACAAACGGCACGGTCCGCGATGCACGCGGGTTAACCTCGAGTACATAAACGCGGTCGTCCTTAACAGCGAATTGAATGTTCATCAATCCCCTCACCTTTAGAGCGTTCGCGAGAAGCCGTGTGTAGTGCTGTATCGTTTCCAAGTGCTCAACGGCTATTTTTTGCGCCGGCATGACGCTCGACGAATCACCTGAATGAACGCCGGCTTCTTCGATATGCTCTTGAATTCCAGCGATCACGACCGCCGTTTCGTCGGCTAGCGCGTCGACGTCAATCTCAACCGCTCGTTCGAGAAATTTGTCGATCAGGATCGGCTTTTCGGGCGATGCGTCCGTCGCCACACGCATATATTCATCAAGCGATTGGTCATCATAGACTATGGCCATCGCCCGCCCGCCAAGCACGAAACTTGGCCGCACAACGATCGGATAACTTATTTTGTTTGCAACAGTTTTTGCCTCTTCTGCTGAAGTAACGCTCGAATTATCAGGACACGGTATTTTCAGCTTTTCGAGCAGCGTTCCAAAGCGTTTCCTGTCCTCGGCAAGATCTATCGAATCCGGCGAAGTGCCGATGATCGGAACGCCCGCTTCGTGCAACCTGTCCGCAAGGTTAAGCGGCGTCTGTCCGCCAAACTGTACAATTACGCCATCGGGTTTTTCGACATCGATGATGTTCATCACATCCTCAAACGTCAGGGGCTCAAAATACAATCGGTCCGAAGTATCGTAGTCCGTTGAAACTGTCTCCGGATTGCAGTTGACCATAATGGTCTCGATGTCGGCGTCGCGCAAAGCGAAGCTCGCATGACAGCAGCAATAATCAAATTCAATACCCTGCCCGATGCGGTTCGGTCCCGAACCGAGGATCATTACCTTTTGCCGCGTAGATGGCTCGGCCTCGCATTCTACTTCATAAGTCGAATACATGTAAGGTGTAAAAGATTCGAATTCCGCACCGCAAGTATCAACACGTTTATAAACCGGTTCAACGCCCAGCCCTTTGCGATATTCGCGGACCTCAGCCTCAGGCGAGCCGGTCAAATAAAAAAGTCGACGGTCAGACAGCCCAAATTCTTTGGCTGTTCTCATCTCTTCGGCCGTGTATTCCGCAAGAGGTTTTGAATCAAGACTCGCTTGAAATTCCATCACCTGAGAGAGCTGATCGAGGAACCACAGATCGATCATCGTCAGTCTATGCACTTCTTCTATCGAATAACCGTTCTGCAATGCGTGAGTTATGTAAGAGAACCGCTGTGAATTCGGACGGGCCAATTTACGCTGAAGCTTAGCATCCGAAACGCCCTCTAGCCGTAATGGCTTTACAGCCTCAAGCGAGCGCAATCCTTTGAAAAGGGATTCTTTGAAAGTCCTGCCAATCGCCATTACCTCGCCCACGGATTTCATCTGAGTTCCGAGGACGTCCTCAGCACCGGGAAACTTTTCAAAAGCCCATTTTGGGATCTTGGTTACGACGTAATCTATTGTAGGCTCAAACGACGCGGGCGTTTTTTTCGTGATGTCGTTCGGGATCTCATCGAGTGTGTAACCGACTGCCAATTTTGCGGCGATCTTTGCAATGGGAAAGCCCGTCGCTTTTGACGCAAGAGCCGACGAACGCGAAACGCGTGGATTCATCTCGATTATTCTCACATCACCATTTGCAGGGTTTACGGCGAATTGAATGTTCGAGCCGCCAGTTTCGACGCCGACCTTGCGGATACACGCCTTCGACATATCTCGAAGCCGCTGATATTCAACATCAGTCAAAGTTTGCGCAGGAGCAACCGTGATCGAATCGCCGGTGTGAACACCCATCGGGTCGAAATTCTCGATCGAGCAAATTATGACGACATTATCATTGAGGTCACGCATGACCTCAAGCTCGTATTCCTTCCAGCCGAGGATAGATTCTTCGATCAGAATTTGCGAAACAGGCGACGCAGCCAAGCCGCCCTTGGCGATCTCCTCAAATTCGTCAGGATTGAAAGCCGTTCCACCGCCGGTTCCGCCAAGCGTGTAGCTTGGCCGAATGATCGCGGGATAACCGATCCCTTCGACGATCTTTGCCGCTTCTTCCCAGTTGTGTGCAAAACCGCCTTGCGGACTCTGGATGCCGATCTCGTCCATCGCCGCTTTAAAAAGCTCACGGTCTTCGCCGATCTTGATGGCGTCGATGTTGGCCCCGATCAGTTTGACTTTGTATTTGTCTAAAATTCCCTGCTCGTGAAGTTCTACGGAAAGGTTAAGTCCGGTCTGTCCGCCGACCGTAGGCAGAAGAGCATCGGGGAGCTCCTTTTCAATTATCGCGGTAACAGTTTCGAGCGTTAGCGGTTCGATGTAAGTGCGGTCCGCTATCTCAGGATCGGTCATGATCGTTGCCGGATTGGAATTGACCAACACAACTTCGAAGCCCTCTTGTCTTAACGCGCGGCAAGCCTGCGTTCCCGAATAATCAAATTCACATGCCTGACCGATAATGATCGGGCCCGAGCCTATTATGATGATCTTGTGAATATCACTGCGTCTGGGCATTTGATGAGCTGTTCTAAATTCTCGATTATACAAAAAAAGTGCGACTCGCTCGAACCGCACTTTGCAGAAGCCCGCACGTAAGTAAGGGCGGAACACTCACCGTAATTTCACGCTTCCGTCCGAGATACTCACATTCGGCTCGCCCTCGTTGAACATTATGTTCTCAAACGTCAGTGGCGATATTAAACCCGCCTCGCCGACAATCGTAAATCGCAGATTTAAAAGCACGCCGTTTTCGTCGATCGGCATCGGCCCGTACATTACAACTCTTAAAAGCCCGGGCTCAGCAGCGTTAGAAACAACCATTAGTCCGCGGCTGGCCGTTCCCGAAACATCAACCGGATCCACAAGGGGCTGGATCACAGCAGGATCATAACGAAGATCAAATTCATAGGAGATCACACTTTTATCAGCGATACCCTTAACATTTACAGGTAAAACGGTCTCACGGCCACCGGTCAACGTTATGTGCGGCAATTCAACAGTCACACCGCTTTCCGGTCTTTTGCTTTCTGTTAAATAACCGATGTCGCGAGGTTTTGGCGTGCCTGGTGTCCAGTTGCCCGTCACTTCGCCGATCAACAAGCCTGTAAAGTCCTGCTCAGTAAGATTTCCTGTCACCGTTGAATATGTCCTTGTCGTCGGTGATGTGCCAATCGGGAACGTCGGTCCCGGCGGAACGAAGAATCTCCACGTGTTCGTCTGCCCGATCGGAGCTTCAAGGCCAGCCGCAAATCGGGCAATAAAAGCCGCATCTTGTGATGACAAGGAACCATTGCCGCTAGCGTCAGCGGTTACCCTCTGTCGGTCATTGGCCAATAGCGCCGTTCCGGCAACGTGCTGTGCTACCCTCGCGGCGTCGTTCGAAGTTATACCATTCTGTCCAGTTGTTTTCGACACGTTGATCGTCACCGCACCGGTGCCAAATCCAGTCAACACATAAAAACCGGCGGTATTGGATCCAGTGCAGTTACCCGGAAATGGTTGTTGATCACACACGGTGGCCGAAATAAATTTCGGCGGTGCAGTAGCATTGCCGTATGTGATCGTTCCGCTGATCGACGGAGTCCCTGTAGTTGTAGGCGTAGGGGTCAATGTATTCGTCGCGGTTGCGGTCAAGGTGCTAGTCGCTGTCGGTGTTGCCGTATTAGTTGGAGTTGGCGTATTCGTCGGCGTGACCGTTGCTACAAGGCTGTCACGGAATTGAGCAACGGTTAACGCTGTATTATTAAGGGTACGATGATTGTCGCGTGCGTCGGCGATGCCGGTTGGAAAACCATTGACTGAGATCGCCGGATTGGAAAAATAAGGGACACGGGAGCAACCAGACGGACATTGATTAACATAAGACATTACGGTGCGAAAACTCGCATCAACATAATGGCCGTAAGCGTAAGGATATGCCGGTGTGCTGCCCGCGTTTTCAGGATTATGATGAGCGCCTTGGTTATGCCCCAACTCGTGAGCAAAGGTCAGGTTGCCGACGGCACAACTTCGCGAGGCCGCAGAAAAAGCGTTGCTTTCGAATGACGGGCCGACATTTGTCATCAGGTAGCCTATTCCACAAGCGTCGCTGGCGTTCTGAATGATGATCGAGACCATGTCAGCTTTTACGATGTTGCGTGTGGCTGCCGTTTCAGGATCGCTTCGACTCCACGGCAATGCTGCCGAAAGAGTGCCCGCAGCTTCGTCATAGCTGACCTCAAGCGTCCCGACAAGCCGCAGCCGCATGGCAATGTCGCTATTCTGATAAGCAGTATTTGCTGAGGCGATCGCCTGCTGTGCAAATGCCTGTGCCTGTGCCGTTCCGCCGAGTGCCTGCCTCAATAATGCGGTGTAAGTTATCAGGACATCGATCTGGCTGCCATCATCCGCGAGCATGGAACTCTTGCCGGGTGCCAACGATTCATCATCTTCATTTGCAGGACCATCGACAGGAATGGCTCCACCGCAAGAAGGAAATCGATTTTGATCTAGCTGCACCAGCAGGTGCTTAAAGTCCGCCTGAGGAACTATCTCGTAAACCGCCGAAGGCGAATAGATCAACGCGGACAGAGCTTTATCTTTTACGGAAAAGACGACATCTCCGCTGAAGTCATTTTCGGCAATGATCTTTCCACGCCAAGTGAATTCGTCGTCGGCAAGACGCTCAAAACCTTCCCGCTCATTACGAACAGCCTGGTACGATCGTCCATCGAGTAATGGAAATTTCAGTTGTTTTACAGAATCGAAATCGATCTCGCCAAAGTTGATTCTTATTTCTTGTTCACGCACCGCCGCGATCGAGATCGAAGACTGTGTTTTCATAACACCCGTGAGTTCAAACAATCGTGCTTCTTCGTTTTGCCGTTTTGGCATAAATGGCATGGTCACGAACGGACTAGAGATCATAGCTTCTGCTGTCTGACCACCAGTGGCACCAAAAAGCGATGCACCTGAAGAATTGTGTGCCGCAAAAACAGTAACCGCAGAGATTACAGAGCCGACAAGGCAAGTGTAAAAAGCAATTCGAACACCCGCAGAACGCATCGATTGTCGGAATTTTGCCATATAAAGATAGCTCCTGATAGCGCTGATGATCGATGGTGCCTGCAAAAGATCGATGTCGTGTTGCCGCCTTAAAATGGGACACGCGGAACTTTTGGCACCTTCTGCTCTATCTTTTGTTTTGTTGCATCGATTATCACCTTACCTGAGATCACGTTGTCGAGCGTAGCACCCAAGGTTGGATCGAGTTTTTTGAGCCTGTCGTTGACCTTCTTGGCCTCTTTCTTGTTGCCGCTGGCGTAATAGGATTCGCCTAGATTGAACAGGCCAAAAGTGTTATTGCCATCGAGATTGACCACCTGTTTAAAGGTCGCAACAGCATTCACAAGATCGTTCATTCCGCGGTATCCAAGGCCTAGTTGATTCGTAGCAATGACCCAATTACCATGCAGGCCTAACGCGGTCTTGAGAACATTGACCGCCAGTTGAAATTCGCCCAGCTTGTTATGCGTCGAACCTAGGTTGAGATACGCGGCATCAAGTTTTGGATCCTGCTCGACCGCCTTTTGCGAATATGATTTGGCAAGATCGTAATTTTGCTTTGCTGCCTCGTCATTCTTGGCTGCCGCAAGAGAGTTTCCGGCGTTGTAATATCCCCAGCCAACGTTTGAATTGTCAATCGCACTCGGGCTCATATCGCTCGCGGTCTTAAGCCGGGCAACTGACTTATCCCATTCGTTCGTTTTTCCCAGACAGTAGCCCCATTCGCTGTATAGATCTGCATTCTTTATGCCGTTAGATGCAAGTTTGTATTCGGCATTGGCGTCTGCGAAACGTTCAAGCTGGCGATAGGTACTCGCCAGATTTGCATGTGCCTGTGCATTATCCGGATCGATCTTGATCGTATTCTGGTATGCCACGGCGGCGTTGTTGTAATCACCTTGATTGTAATAGTCGACCCCAAGATCGAAGGATGCCGGAGCGAATGTCGGAGCTATTTCGAGCGCTTGCTTATACGCTGCTATCGCCTGATCCGTCTGTCCCAAACGATCGAGAGTTTGTCCTCGATAATACTGTGCCCCGGCAGAGCGGCTATCGAGCTCGAGGGTGCGATCAAACGCGGCGAGAGCGTCGGCGTTCTGATTGTTTTTGAAATACACGAGGCCGCGCAAAAATCTTGTATCTGGGGTATCCAATCCGGCCGCGTCTGATTTTTGGAGGGAGTTTTCAGCCTTCGCGATCTCGCCCGCATCCATATACAAAAGGCCCAGCGGCGGATAGAGCGTCGAGAATTCGGGGTTTATCGCAAGCGCTTTTTCGTAATTCGCAGTCGCTTTGTCCTTTTGCCCCTTCGCGTCATATATCGCGCCGATCTTAGCGTAAGCGACATCGTTTTGCTTATCGAATTTGACCGCTTCATTAAAATAGACGAGTGCCGCTTCATTGTTTGTATCACCGGCCGTCTCTATACCCTTTGCGGTCAAGGCATTGCTCAGTCCCTCGGAAGCGCGAGTATTCTTTGGATTTTGAACAAGAGCATCGCGATAATTTGTGATCGCGGGATCCGTCTGGTTATTGTCCAAAAAGTCTTCCGCCTTTGCTGTAAGCGTGTTCGAAAGCTTGATTTTGCGGTTTGCCGCTGCAACAGCCGCTGCGCGCTTTCTCGCCGCTATAGCCGCGAGCCGCCTTTTTTGCGCTGCCGCCGCAATTTGAGCATTTGAACGTGAACTTCGCGCCTGTGCTCCGCCGCCGCCGAGCCCTTCGCCGAGAATTGCTCGTCCGCCAGCCGATCTGGATTGCGGCTTTTTGCGTGATTCGCGAAAGACAAACACACTCGATCCACCTGCAACGTCTTCCGTAGCAACAAGATCCTGCGCTATGACGCTTGTCGGACACGGCAAGATCGACAAGAACGCCGAGATCGATAGGAAAAGCGATAATTTACGTCTTACACGAAACATATATCCCCTCCGTTTTCGCCATTATACAATAAGTGATCACAATTTCACCGCCGATCTAGAAACCCACAAAGACCGGCTCTGGTTGAAGCGTAATGCCAAATTTTGCCTCAACAGCTTTTTGAATTTCGTTCTTCAACAAAATTATTTCTTCTGCCGAGGCACTTCCGCGATTGATAAGAGCGAGTGTATGATTTGATGAAATTCCGGCGTTGCCGAAAACAGATCCTTTTGAAAAACCGGCATTCTCGATCAGCCATGCCGCCGGGATTTTTACTTTGTCGCCAAATTCGAAGGATGGCACATTTTTGCGGACTGTCTGTATCTCTTTCAATTTGTTTTTTTCCACGACTGGATTCTTAAAGAACGAGCCGGCACTTTTCGAATTTGGATCATCTCTATCGATAACCATTGATTTCGAACGCCGTATTTTTAAAACAGCGTCCCGGACTTCGCCAAGCGATGGCCGCTGTTCTCCAAAATGTTCTTTCAGGTCTTTGTAGACGATCTTCGGCTCGCCGCCCTTACGCAGAGCATATGTAACGCTCAAAACAATGTACCGGTCGCTCTCGGTCGAATTAAAAACGCTTGTTCTATATCTAAATCCGCAGTCGGCATTTGTCAGAGTAATAACGTCATTTGCTTTGCGGTCGAAGCATCGAACAGAAACTATCGTCTCCGAAACCTCCTGCCCATAAGCTCCAACATTTTGAACCGGCGTTCCGCCAACTAAACCAGGAATACCACTGAGACATTCAACACCGGCCAGCTCGTTCTCCACGCAATACAAAACAAAACCGTCCCAATCCTCACCGGCATTCGCGGTAACAGAAACTACGCCATCTTGTTCAACCGAAGTGGAAACGCCTTTGAGAGCGATCTGAAGCACTAGCCCGTCAAAGCCTCTGTCCGAGATCAGAACATTACTGCCGCCGCCAAGAATAAAAAGGTCAAGCGATTCCCTTTTGGCAAACATGAAAGCTTCGGCTATTTGCTTTTCACTCTGAGCAACAACAAAAAATCGCGCCGGCCCGCCTATATCGAGGGTTGTAAGCGGCCCAAGATGAACGTCTTGTTGTAATTCAAAAGATATTTCCAACAATTGATCTCTAATTCTTTAACTTATAACCCGAAAGTTTGATCTCCTGAGCGAGATTTGCGGCTGCCGCCGGGTCTATGGTCTTTAGCTGATCGACTATTTTGCCCGCCTCTTTCAGATTCTTTCGTTTTATCTCTGTACTGCCTAGGCCGGAATACGCCGCAACATAATTTGGGTCACCGGCTATTGCGGCCCGAAATGCAACTACTGCATTATCATATTCGCCTGCCTTAAAGTAGGCCGCGCCGAGCGCATATCTGGAAAATGCCCATCCAGGCTGTTTGTCATCAGTTACCTTCTTTAGAGTCTCGATCGCTCCTTTAAAGTCGCCAAGATCATTCTGCACAGCACCAAGATTTTCCAAGACGCTGTCAATGAACTGCGGATTCGCGTCAATAGCCCTTTGCAGTGCGGTCTTTGCAAGCTGAAGTTTTGTCTGCTGATCAGCGACCAGCTTATTATCACGGTCAACCCGCGATGCGTTGAAATATGCCCAGCCCAGATTTGTATAGTCGATCGGTTTCCCGCCGAGTTCAACCGCTTTTTCAAGCGCCTTAATGGCCTTAGGCCACTGACATGGAATGAACTTTGACTGATTGATAGGGCATTGCTGGCCGATCGCAAATCCGGCTTTGCTGTAAAGATCCGCGGCCGTGTCCTTATTGAAGTCCGGCATTCTAGTAAGAAATGTTGCCGCGATATCAAAGTTTGATGCAGCGTCGTTAAAGTTTCCAAGTTTTAGATTCACGTCGCCAAGCCCGGCATACGTTTCCCAGCTGTCATTCTTGATCCGTTTTGCATTCGTAAATGAAGTCACAGAATCAGCGAAGTTTCCGGTGTCATATTGCGCTCCGCCGAGGCCAAACCAAGCCTCAAAATAGTTGTTTTTCAACTCGACGGCCTTCTTATATTCAGGTATCGCTTCGACTGGCCGTTTGAGGGCAACCAAAGTGTCGCCCAATCGTCCGAACGACTCGGCATAATTCGGATCGATCGTGCGGGCTTTCTTAAATGCCTCGACAGCTTCTTCATTTTTGCCCTGCGCTGCTCTCACAAGGCCAAAAAAGTATTGAGTCTCGGCACGTTCCGGTGACGCCGCTACCGCTTTCGTCAGCATATCGTCGGCCTTTGCGATCTCGCCGGTCTGAAAATAGAGAATGCCGAGCGGAACATAGATCTCCGTCAGGCCTTTGTTGTTCGCCAACGCCTTTTCATAGTTGGCGATAGCATCATTCGTTTGATCAAGTTCGCCGTAAACTTCGCCCAAACCAAAATAGGCCGCCGAGTTTTTGGGATCGAATTGCAAGGCCTCCATAAACAGAGCTTTGGCCTCTTTGGGAAGTTCCTTTTCCAGCCGATCATTTCCCTTCAACGCAAGTGCTTCACTGAGCCCTAACTTCGCCGCGACATTTTTAGTGTCAAGACTCAGTGCATCGCGGAACTTGTCGATCGCGTTATCCAGCTCACCTCTCTCGATAAAGTACTCACCCACACCGGCAAATAGCTTTGCCGCCTGAGCCGCGGATAGTGTATTTTTCTGCGGCGGAAGCTTATCGGGAGTGATGATCGTGGCTCGATTGGTTTGAGGAGCAGTTCGGGCAATTGTTTCGTATTGCTTCTTGATGCGAGAAACGCTCTGTATTCTAGCTGTTTGAGAGCGCGCGGGCTTGGCAGCGGCGACGCGCCTTGCCGATCGAGCACTGCTGCGAAAAACAAAAACGCTGGAACCGCCCGTAATGCTGCTGACCGCGACCAGGTCCTGAGTACTTGCTGCTATAGGCATCAGCCAAAAAGATGCAATTAGAAATGTCGAGATGGCGATCTGAAAATGCCGGATTTTACTAAACATTAGTTTTCCTCAAATAAAAGGTTTTTAGGCCGTGCGTTTGATGCCTGCATCATATGCAAACGTTGCGTAAAAGGATGCGCTTCATTCACTCACATTTCCACCTCTTACCTTTAGCATCAACCGCCGCAGCATTCCAAAGGGGAATCGCGTTGCAAATCGACGGTAATGATCGTTGTTCTGCAGAGCGAACAAATAGCTGTGGTGATTGTCTCTGAGTCTTTCGACGATCGCAGCATTTTTGTGAAGCGGAAAATCACCGATCTCCACCACGAAGACGATGTGCGGTAAGACATAGGCTTTGAAATCGATGTTGTTCGCTTCCAGATATGCGATGCAATCGGAAATACCGTTGTAAGTTATCTGTGCGTCGTGAAAAACGATCGCTCCATTATCATCCAACACACGAAGACAAAACTGAAAATCCGAAACAACAGCTTCGTCAGTATGTTCGCCGTCGATAAAGCACAACTGAATCTTGTCTGCGATCTCGCCCGGATCGATCGTTTTCGAATCGCCGTCGACAGTCTTGATCTTTTCCCTGTTCTCAGAAACAGCAGAAAGTTTCTCCATCATACGTGCGGTCGAATTATTCTCATAAATAAAATCAAAACCACGAGCATCCGGTTGCGAGTGCGGCCGTTTGTCTAACGAATAGATCCGCCGGCATTTCGGATCGAGCAAATGCGGCTGAATGCTCCCGCCCAGGTACGAACCGATCTCAAGATAATTGTATTCGCCAGTTAATTCACGGGCGGCGAGTTCACACGCCAACAGCGATTGCTTGTCACGGTCAGTGGATTGGCTCGGGATCTTTTCAAAAAGCCGCAGGTCGAGATTCTGGATGGCATTCTCAAAATCGGTCATAAAAGGCTGATAATAACATATTCAGATTTGCGCAAGCCCGTACGAAGGTAAGGGCGGCACACAATGTTGGACGTATCGCCCTCACTTACGTGCCGGCTTACGCATCATTGTCCGGCGGCCTGCGGTTGAGCGGCGATTACGCCATTTACGGGTGAAGCGGTGAAGCAGCGGAACGCAGGCAGAAGTGTGCCACGGGTGTCATGATGAGACACATTTTGCTCAAAAAAGACGGTTTGTGTCATAAGATCACACCAAGAAATGTCAGATTCCAGCACTTTATCCTTCCCTTTAACCTTTAGTATCTTGCCCTTTTTCGCTCTGTAATATAAATTTTAATATTACCAACAACTGAATTTTGCGGATCTCAGATCCTAAGGGTTCCAATTGCCGGATCGATCTGAGATCTCGAATAAGGAATTTGGAATCTTGCCAAAAAGGAGAGCTTGCCGAACATGAAAGCATTCGCAACTGAGAACATCAGAAATCTGGCTGTCATT
>CAZGSC010000051.1:0-19754 GCA_964528325.1 uncultured Chloracidobacterium sp.
CTGCTTGCCGGGATCACGATGACGATTACGATTGCCTATGTGATTCTTTCGGTTGGCGTGTCGAGCATTATCGGAATAATCGCAGGCCTTTATCCGGCGTGGAAAGCGGCGCGGCTCGATCCGATCGTTGCATTAACTCAAAGCTAAATGATTGAAACCACAGATGAACACAGATTGACACGGATGCCGGAAGTAAGATTTAGAAACCTGTGTCTATCTGTGTTCATCTGTGGTTTAGTTTCTGCCTTTGTGATCTTTAAGCCTTTGTGGTGAAAAATAATATGCGTTGGAAAACATCACTACCATACGAAGTGCTAAGAATGGCGATGGAGTCGATCCGTGCTCACAAATTTCGTTCGTTTTTGACGATCCTTGGAATTGTCGTGGGAGTTATAACTGCGATCGTCGTCGCATCGATCTTAACGGGTATGCGCAATTCAATTGTCGCGATCGTAGAAGAATACGGCACGAACAATATTTACGCTTTTCATCTTTCAACAGGTTTTGGCCCGAGCAGCCGTGACGAACGCAATCGAAAGCCGTTGACCGATAACGATGCGGAAGCGATTCTCACTCAATCAACCGCAGTCAACGATGTCACGATGGTTGCTCCGAGCATCGGATCATTCAACGGAGGCTTTGACGATAATCTTGTTTACGAAGGCAAAAACTATCGCTGGGCACTCACGGACGGAGTAATGCCGAACCTGATGGAAATGACTAACCTCGTTCTGAGATCGGGCAGGTTCATTTCCGAAGCCGACAATTACCAGCGACGGCATGTCCTCGTCGTCGGGGTTAATACTGTTGACGCTCTGTTTCCCGATAATCCCGACGATGTTGTCGGAAAGGTCGTGAGGATGAATGGCTCGACGTGGGAGATCATCGGGGTGATCGAGAAACGAAAAGCCGGCTTCTTCGGTGAAAATGAAGAAGACCGAAAAGTAATGCTGCCTTATCGCACGGCAAGAATGGACGCTCCCGACCGGAAAGAAGAATTGATAATCATACAGGCAAAGGCTGGTCAGCTAAATGACGCAGCAGCTGAGGTAGAAGGCATTCTGCGCCAACGACGCAATGTTAAATATGGCGAACCGAATAATTTCGACGTTAAGACTGCCGACAATTTCATCGCACAATTCGACGGAATAATGGGCGGCGTTGGCCTTGCCGCAATAGCCATTTCATGCCTCGGATTGCTCGTAGGCGGCATCGGCGTGATGAACATTATGCTCGTGTCTGTAACGGAACGCACCAAAGAAATAGGTATTCGCAAAGCGATCGGAGCGACAAAGGGAGCGATCGTTCTCCAGTTCCTGCTCGAAGCGATGACCCTGACTTTCTTCGGCGGCATTATCGGCGTGGTCACGGCTATCGGCATCAGCAATCTAATTATGCTGCTTATCCCGAGCATCCCCGCGCAGGTGCCTCCATGGGCGGTCATAACAGGCCTGACTGTTTCTGTTGGTGTAGGTTTGGTGTTTGGCGTCTTGCCGGCAAGAAAAGCTTCGCGGCTTGATCCGATCGAATGTCTACGCTATGAGTAATTTCCGGTTACTGCCTATGCTAATAAGCAGGTCCGGGAGTGTTCCCGGCTGGATCGTAATTACAGACAATCATCGTTTTCCATTTTCCGGGTACATTTCGGTTGATCCCGCAACCGATTCGAGCGGTCGTTTTCCAAACGATCTGGGTGTAGTGTGTACAGGTCATTCCCGGAGCGCATTTGCCGGCACGATTGTTCCAACTCGCCTTTTCCTGCATCCATCTATTAACGGACGCAACCGCCGCGGCATCACGTGCCGCAGAAACAAAAATGCTTTCACCGTAAATAGTATCTTCCCGATGCTCCGTAACGCCTCGTTTTGCCCATTCCTGCGCAAGGTCCGCAAGTTTGCAATCCCAAGCAAGCTGTGGAAGTTTGAGACCGGCACGAACGAGGTTATGAACATTCAAAATCTCGATGATCTCACCATGCGTCAAACTATTCTGCCCCGAACATTTTGGCTGACGCTTATCGACAGATTGACCGTCAGCAAACAAGCTGAAAACTGCAATTAGACTCGCTATTTGACAATAAAACTTTAGGGTTTTCATACAGATCCCAAAACTACTCGCATCTCGCTCGTGTCATCGGAAAATCTATCCCCAAAAACTTCCCATTGTTGCTACCTTCGATCCGTCCGGTCAGTTTTGTGCCCTGTCGTTTATACATCACGCGCTGAGGAAAATCATGCTCCGGATTTTCAAACACAGCTTCCGAACCAATTGACTTAATTAACTTGAACGGTGTTTCGTCATTGTTTGCTCTTGGCTTCGCAATAAAGAAAACATCGTTGCCCTTTTGCTCGATCCGCATGAATTCGAAATCAACCGCTTTTCCATTCTTCACTGTCCGGCCGACACCCAGCATCATGCCGCCAACGGGCTTCATCCACTGCTCAGATACAAGCAGTTTTTTGGCATCGTCCTTAGTTTCCCAACAGCCGGAGAACCAGTGAAGTTCTCCAAGTTTCGTCTTATCCTGCGCGGCAATGTTGAAAACAAAAACCACGCAAATAAATACAACGCTCAGTATGTAAATAAGCCTGTTCATGGTTTTGGTGTATTCTCCTCCTTTGATTTGGTTCCACTACTAAGAGCTTTTGCTTTCGTTCGCATGTCGATAGCCTTCTGCTCATAGGCCGCCTTCTTTTCCAAATCGGCTTCGTTTAAGCTCATTTGATCGTAAAGGAAAGCAAGGCGAAGATATGCGGGTTGATTTTTTGTATCAAACTTAACAAACAAGTCTAAGTCGGCAATCGCCAAATCCAGCTTTCCGATCTCGATATATGCGAGACCTCGTCCGTAGTACGCATCGGTTATTTCGCCTGGGCCTAATAGGCTTATAGCCTTATTAAAGTCAGAGATAGCCTTTTCAAACTCTTTCTTGCCCGCATACGCGAACCCTCTTTTACACCATGCATCCGAAAGAGTGTTTTCCAGGCCAAGGGCGCCCTGATTAACCCCAATAATCTTATTGTAGTCATCAATAGCTAGGTCATATTCCTTTTTCCGGCCATAGGCTAGTCCCCGATACAAATATGAGAATACAAGTCTTGCCTTTGGAGTGCTTGGATTCGACTCTAGGAGTTTCAAATAACCATCAATGGCGTTTTTGTAGTCCCCGATCGCTAAATCAAAATTGCTGTTTTTGAAATGAATATTTCCGCGCAAGCGAAATCCCTCTGGGCTATCCGTGGTAGCTTTTGTCTTTTCGTCTTCATATTTGTGATTTTCTTTGTTCGCATCTGTGATACATTGACGGGCCTTGGGTCCGAATTCATCGAGATTATAGGAATTGTAGCTTTCAGCTTGAACTAAACTCGAATCAGACCTTGCAGCATCTATAAGTAGTTGCGCTTTTGTGCAATCATCGATCGCTGCTCCATAGTTCAGTTCCGCAAGATGCGTGATGCCTCGGTAATAGAACGCGGGGAAAAAATTCTTGTCAAAATCGATCGCTGCCTTAAAATCACCATAGGCCGCATCGTAATTTCTAACAAATTTATACACATTACCCCTGCTCGTATAAATTTTTGCAATTGTATCAGGACGGAGTTTTATCGCCTCATTGAGATCCCGGATCGCCGCCTCGATCTCCATTTTTTGGTTAAAGAGAAGCATTGCTCGGTTGAGGAAAGCATCCGTATTTTTGGGGTCGAGCTTTAATGTTCTCGAATAATCCTCGATTATCTCGTCAATATCACCATTGATTTTGTTAGAAGTGTATGCCCGTATATAATATGCTTCGGAAAAGCAAGGATTAATTCGTATTGCATTGTTGAATTCGTTAATGGCTCGAATGGGCCCATCTTTAACCTTAACATTCGTCAACCATTTCTTACCTTGACTCAAAAACTCTGATGCTCGATTCGCACCAGACGTCAGTGCGACCCGTTTCGTCGGATCTGAACATTGTTCGATGACTGCGTCTTGATCGACAAATGCCTTGGATTCGTCGCGAGTGCCCTGTTTTTTCTCTTTCGGAACAGTCCTCTTAGGTAGACGTTTACGAGTTCTCTGCTGTGGCCTTTCCGTCGGTACAGCAGGTTTGACAGGTTTTGCTGGTGACGGAACTTTGTGTGTTTCTGGGGGATTGTTTCTTTTCTTTCGCGAAGATGGAGGTGTCGTGCCCTTTTTTCTACTTCGCGGCGTTGTGGGTGTACAAGATCGTTTTCCGTCTGGACCACACTGAGAGAAAACAGCTATAACCCCGAAACTCGAATGCAAAAAGATCACAAATGCAAAAAACAAAACTTTGAACATACAGATTCAAATTCGAGATTTCCTCATTTGGCATCCATTGCACATCGAAAACCAGTTCGACTATAGTTTTGCCCAGTTGCAGAGCGGCCTAGTCTGTAAGTCGCAGTGGAGTATTTTTTTGTTCCTTCGATACTATTACCTCTAATCGTTTTCTCGTTCTGTATTCCGCCTTTTGCATTGTCATAGGGAGCAAAATCGTCTGACGTCCATTCCCAAGCATTTCCGATCATGTCGTAGATACCAAATGGTGATTTACCGGTAAAGGTTCCAACCGCAACAAAATGCCCAGTGCCTACGTTTGCATTTTTTGGGTTCCACTCATTCCCCCACGGATACAAAAGGCGGTCAGTGCCTCGAGCAGCAAATTCCCACTCTTGTTCCGTTGGAAGGCGCTTTCCTATTGATTTGGCATATTCCCTGGCATCGTTCCAATCGACTCCAACTACAGGGAATCTTTCTTCACCGACTCGGTAAGTACCATTTTTATTATTCTTCCATTGCGGCGGGGCCTTGTGACCTTGCATTACAAACTTGGCGTAATCTTCGTTAGTCACTTCATAGATATCCATATAGAACGGCGTCACAGTAACATTGTGCTCTGGCCTTTCTTCGGGGAGTCCATTGTTGCGCCCCATCACAAAACTGCCACCGGGAACCAACACCATCCCCTTAGGAACCTCAGTTTTTTGATCAACCGTGGTGCCGTTCGCCGGTAGTTCTTTTGTTAACGCAGTGTTAGAATCTGCGCCGGAGCCACGGGTCAGCAAGGCAGGTGTGAATCCAATTAGTACAAGCACACCAAAAGCGACGCCCAGTGCGAGAACGCTGCCGACCACAGCAATGATCATCAACGGACGGTTAGAAGGAGTAATCTGACTGGTTCCAAACCCGCTATTCGAATATTTGACCTCGGAGTCAGCATGCGATTCACTCTTAGTGTCAGCAACCGGCCCACTCTTTAGGGGAACCTGCATCTTATGAACATGGGTGGTAACAGTATCTTGACTCCATTCAAGCTGCGGAAGAGTGTCTTGTGAACTTACACCTCCTGAAACCGGACCGTCTTCGTAATTGCCTGCGGTACTTTTGATGTTTGTTTCATGTGTTTCTTTAGCGTTTTCAGTTGGCTTCAGTTTGTGCGCCTGTCTATTTCGGTCAACCTCGGTTCCTGACATCGAAGGATCCGCATCAGCAGCCGTATCAAGATTTATCAACAAAAGATCCCTCTTTTTGTTGAGACGCACTTTCAGGTTATGCATTTCTGTCTCGATCGAAATGCGCATCGCTTCTGCAGTTGCAAACCGCTGAGCCATATCTTTTCTAAGAGCAGTTTCGATAACGCGCTGCATCCCTAGAGGGATCTTGTCGGACAAAGCTTTCGGCTCATCTTTGCGAATGGATGAGACCAATCCATAGATCGTATCCGCTCGATACGGATGCTCGCCTGTCAGCATTTCGTACAAAATGACGCCGGCTGACCAGATATCTGTCTGAGTCGATTTGCTGCCGTCGAATGACTCCGGCGACATATAGAACGGGCTGCCCATCGCCACAGTGGACATCGATCCCGCCGAAATGATCCTGGAGATGCCAAAATCCGTGATGCGTGGAAAGTTACCCTGAAGCAGAATATTGTCTGGTTTGAGGTCGCGGTGAACTACGTTGCGAGAATGAAGGTGTTCGATTCCGCTGAGGATACCCGTCATCATCTCTAACGCCTTTTCGTGAGAAGGAGCTTTGCCGCCTGAGCGTTTTAGCCAATCCTTGAGCGAGCCGCCATCAGCATATTCACTGGCAATAACAACATGATCACGATACACGAGCATGTCCAGAACGGACATCACGTTAGGGTGCCCGCTCGCCTCGATCCACGTATCGATCTCAGCCTCAGCGGATTTGAGATTGACCTCTTCGCCAAGATTGAATAGGAACTTTAGCGCGTGCTGAACCTTGCGTGTAGAGAACTGTAACTCCTTTTCCGCAAGCCACACTTCTCCGAACTGCCCGCGCCCGAGAAATCTGGCAAGCGTATACTCCCCGATTTTATCGCCGCATTCGAGCATTTTATCGAAGAAACCCCTGGAAGTTTTTATGTCTAAAAATTTCTTTAACGATATTAGCTGTAAAATCAAATAAGGTCAATGGTTTCTTCGTATTGGGGAACCATGACGTTCCAGCCGAATCTCTCGCGTATGTGCTCTGCCATTGCCACGGCAGCCTCGGGTTCGCCGTGCGTGGTAAAGACCATTTTGGGAGCGTTAGCCAGTCCGCTGAGCCATCGTATTACCGCCTTCCAATCGGCATGGGCGGAAAAGCCTTCAACTTTTTCAATATGGCATTTTACCGGCACCCAATTTTTCATGATACGCACTTCCCTTTCGCCGTCCTGCATACGGCGTCCAGTAGTTCCTGCGGCCTGATAACCAACAAATACGACAGTCGCATTTTCATTAGGTAAGATCCGCATCGCATGATGCAGAACTCGACCGCCCGTGAGCATGCCCGAGGCTGAGATGACGATACGAGCCCCTTTCATATCGTTGAGTCTTTTCGACTCGTCACGACTCGATGTCGTCATCATCGATCCGGTTCGCAGCGGATGTCGCTTATGTGCGAGTATCGACGCGTATTCACGATCGTGCTCCTCGTGCCAGCGGTTGTAAACCTGCGTCGCCTGCGATGCCATCGGTGAATCGACAATGACCGGCAAAACAGGAATACGTTTCTGTTCCTCAAGTTCGCGGATCATATAAAGCACTTCCTGCGTTCTGCCGACGGCGAACGCCGGTATCAGGATCGGGCCATTACGCTTTACGGCTTCGTTGATGATCCGTGCCATTTGCGTTTCCGAATCAACATCACCATGCAATCTGTTCCCGTAGGTCGATTCGCACATGAGGTAATCACAATCCGGCGGCGGTGCAGGATCGTTGACTATCGGCTGATCGTAATGTCCAAGATCGCCCGAGAACAGAAATTTGATCGAGCTGCCGTCCGGCCGTGCATTCTCAAGTTCGACCAACACGAGGCTCGCCCCCATGATGTGCCCGGCAACCATAAAGCTCGCTTTTATGCCTTCGCAAATGTCATACGGCTGTCCGTCATTCGGCACCGGCCTGAGCAATTGAATCGCCGCCCTTGCATCGTTTTCGTCATAAAGCGGTAAGGCCGGCGTGTGAACTGTAAGTTCGTGGCGATTGCGATAATCAGCCTCTTCTTCCTGCAAACGAGCCGAATCGGGCAGCAATATCTTGAGCAGATCGCCTGTCGCTCTTGAAGTCGTAACTTCACCGCTAAAACCAAGTTTAACGAGCCGCGGCAGCCAGCCGGTGTGGTCTATATGTGCATGGGTAATTATGACCGCATCGATCTCACGCGGGTCGAACGGCGGATCTTGCCAATTGCGTTCGCGGATCTCTTTCAAACCCTGAAACAGACCGCAATCGACGAGTATCTTCTTACCGTTATGTTCGATCAGATATTTGGAGCCGGTAACCGTTCCGACGCCGCCATAAAAAGTTATGTTTGCCATATTTTTGAATAAGAGTTTCGGTCAGTAAGCAAATATTAACTGCCCAATCAAATTTCGTGTCCCACGCTGTCCCACGCCCGAAGTGGAACGCACAACTTACCATTTTTATTGGAGTTATCGCATTTTTTTCACCTCCGTTCCACGTTTTTTGAAAAAAAGTAAGACAATGTAAGACAATCAGCGTAACTCTTGCAAATAATGATGTTGCCGCGTTTCACGTTCATGCGAAGTGCTGTTCCAGCGTGGAACGACCACATTCTACGACAGCTCAGTAACTACACGAAATTTCAAATAACCTCTCCGATTTGTATGCCTCTCAATTATAGCATCATTTGACATCAAATGCAACATATTTTCATATACGCAACAGCACTTAATCCAACTTCGACGACTCGACGCGGCGGATCAGTTCGTCAAAACGCGGGTCGTCACGGAAATCGTCCCATATCGGACTTAATGAAAATACTATCGGCCGTGAGGCGCGTTCAGCTATCTCCTTCTCCAATAAGGTATATGCCTTATCTTTTTGGCCAAGTGAGCCGTAGGCTATGGCAAGGCTGGAACTGGAAACGTAACGGCGGGCGGACTCGGATTCCAACTCGCCGAGCAGTTTTACGGCTTCCTCACGTTCCCCCGTTTTCACCAGTGAATGGATCAACAAGGCTTTGACCCAGGGATTATCACTGAGAGTCAGCCCTTTCCGATACGCCTCGATAGCTTCCCTATATTGTTTTTTACCACAGTAAGCCATCCCTTTATACCAATAGGTAACCCAGAAATTCGGGTCGAGCTCAATTACGCGATTTAATTGAGCTATAGACTCATCATATCTTCTTGCTCTCATCAGGGTATTGCCAAGGTCTGCACCGATGATCGGCGAAAAGGAGTCGAGTTCTTCGGCCCGTTTTCCTTCCGCAATGGCTTCATCAAATCTTCCCATCACGCTCAGACATTCGATGCCGAACTGCTGATGAGCTGTCGCATAGTTTGGATTAAGCTCGATGGCGCGGCGAAATTCCTTTTCGGCAGCGGGCAGGTTCCACGCAAAGTTGGAATAGTACATGCCAAAAGCGACTCGGGTTTCCGCCAGCGTATCATCGAGTTCGATCGCCCGCAGAGCCGCTGCCTTTGCTTTCGGCATACAGTCGAGAGGCCGGGCAACGCTGTAATTCGGATACAGCACATAGGTTTCAGCCAAACCTGAGTAAGCAAGAGCATAATTCGGATCCTTCTCTATTGCCTGATCGAAAAACTCAGCCGCCTGTTTGAGAGATTCGGGTGTTCGCTTGCTCCATTGGAATCGTCCTTTAAGATAAAGCTGATACGCTTCGGGATTTGCCGTGTAGGTCTTCACGACTTTTGCAGTTTCTTCACCCGACAGCTTTGATTTCAATTTACCCGAAACGTCACGTGCAATCTCGCTTTGCAGCGAAACGAGGTCGGATTGCTTTCGATTGTACTGCTCGCTCCAGATCACGCTGTCTTTTTGCGCATCAACAAGCTCCAAACTGAGCGTCATCTGGTCACCGCGCTGTGAAACACGGCCATTCAAGATCGCCTGAACATTCAGTTCTTTTGCTATAGTTTGTGAGTCTGTGTCTTTTCCCTTATACCGAAAAACCGTCGAACGCGGCTTCACACTAAGATTTGGAAGACTAGAAAGACTCTTTATAAGAGTCTCGGTCATACCGTCACTCAAATACTCAATATCGCCGTTGCCGCTCTCATTGACGAACGGCATCACGGCGATAGATTCGATCTGTTTGCTATTCGAACCCAAATACTGATAACTAAGGAAACCGCCGAGAATTATCACGACCAGCGCTAACGGAGCGAAAAATAGCCGCTTGTCAAAGCCCGTCTTAGGGAGATCACTAATGCCAGACGGCAGAACCGCCGTTTGGTCCGTCATGTGTATTTGCGCGCGGGTCGCGGCTTCGCTCGGCGGCTCGGTGGCATGGAGTATCGCCGTCGCCGGCTCGTCCATCGACGCCGGGCCGAAGAGGAGCTCTGAGCCATCGTCAAGGCAAAAGCTCATTGAATCGTCATTGTAATCTCGGCCGCACTGCGGGCATTTTTTCATAAAATTCTATTCCGGCAACCCCATCCGTTTCAGCAGATCCTTAAATCGCGGGTCGTCGCGCAGCGGGTCGAACAATGGTTCGACTTTGGCCCATCTAAACCAAGAATCTTTCTGCTCTATCGATTTATCCAACTCGGCAAAGGCCTTGTCTTTTTCTCCCATCGAACCAAACACCACCGCCACAAAGCTTGGAATGACATATTCCTTTTTTGATATCTCGCGAAATCTTTCAATGACGCGTTCGGCATCTCCTCGTCGACCGGACCGACCGTAGGCATAACCCGAGACCATAAGCATTTGTTGATTATTCGGATCGTCCTGCAGGGCTTTTTCGCCAAGGGCAAGAGCTTCCGCGTACTGGCCGACTGCGTTAAGCGTCATTCCATACAGCAACCGTGAAATAGGAAAGGTCGGGTCCGCTTCGTACGCTCTCTTTGTTTGTGCGAGCGCTCGGTCGCGCTGCCCGTCGTATAAGTAATGCCGTCCGAGATTCGCGACCATGTTCGGGTCGAGCGGCTCTATCTCGAGTGCCCGCTCAACCTCGGCTAAGGCTTCTTTCGTCCTTCCGACGGAGATAAGATATTCGGACGCGTATCGGTAATGGGCTGTTGCGCTATTCGGATCGAGTTCCAACGCTCGTTTGAATTCACGTTCGGCATCTGGCCAGTTCCGGTCGAGTGAAGTGAGAGTATTCCCCATCGCGGTATGGCCTTCCGATAATGTCGGATCGAGCGTGATCGCTCTCTCGGCGGCCGCTTTCGCTTTTGGGAAAGCTTCCATTGGCGCTGCATAGGGATAGTTTGGCATCTGGTTATATGCCTCGGCTATCCGTGCATAAGCAAGGGCAAAGTTTGGGTCGAGCTTTATTGCCTGCTGGTAGCTTTCTATCGCTTTGTTAACGTCATCTCTGTTTCGCCTGGCAAAATGATATCGCCCTTTGAGATAAAGCTGATATGCCTCATTACTGTCGGTATACTTCTTCGTGATGCCTTTCTCATCACCTGAAAGTTTCAATTGGAGTTTTTGGGTAATCGTCGTCGCGATCTCCCGCTGCGTCGCGAGCAGGTCAGCCATCTTTCGATCGTATTGCTCGGCCCAGAGAACCCTGCCGGCTTTGACATCGACCAATTGGACGCTGATGTTTAGATTGTCGCCGATATTAGATAGCCTCCCGGTCATGACAACATCGACGCCAAGCTCGGCTGCGACCTTTGCGGCATCGCCGGCCAAGCCCTTGTACCGCATCACGGAACTCGTCGGGCTGACTTTCAAATTTGGCAACTGCGATAGCCGATAAATCAACGAATCTGCCAACCCATCAGAGAGATATTCTGCGTCCGCATTACCGCTTCGGTTTTCAAATGGCAGTACGGCGATCGAATTTATCTGCTGAGATGTCGCGGCGTTGAAATACCGATAGCCAAAAAATCCGCCGGCTACGATGACAACAAGAACTAAAATTGCCGCAAGCAGTCGTTTATCAATACCCTTTGCCTTTGGTACATCGACCAGTCCAGAAGGTAGAACGGCGGTTTTATCCGTTGTATGTATTTGAGCGCGAGTCGCGGCTTCGGACGCAACGTCGGTTGGCAATATCGCCGTCTTTGGTTCGTCAATCGACGCCGGGCCGAAGAGGAGTTCTGAGCCATCGTCAAGGCAAAAACTCATCGAATCATCATTATAATCTCGGCCGCATTCAGGGCATCGTTTCATAGGCTAAATTCTATTCGGGAAACCCGACCTTCTTGACCAATTCCTTAAATCTCGGGTCGTCTCGCAGAGAACTAAGTGGTAATCGAATTTTGAGTTCTGCGATCTGTGGTTCGCGTTGATCATACGCTTTGTTTAGGTATTCAAACGCTCTTTCCTTGTCCCCAAGACGGGCATAGTCGACAGCAATTCGAAAGGCCGGCAGATAAGCAATTTTATCCTTCGCCAGACTTGATCTCTGAGTGGCCAGTTGGATGTCTATTTGTTTTTGCACAAAATCCTTATAGCCGTCCTTTTCAAAAGCTAGTTGGAAGTCCTTAATGTTTTCTGGACTAACGCCAAAGAGTAGTTTGATCTGGATAAGGCGTTGCTCGATGGCCTCAGAATACATACCCTTGGCTTCATAAACGTCGGCGAGGTTATTGCGAGGACTCGCTGCGTCCGGAAACAACTCAATGATTTTCTTAAACTGAACAATTGCTTCGTCCCGCTTGCCACCAAAATCAATCACTCTACCTTTTTGGTTATTTATGATCATTGATAACGGGTCAATTTCAAGAGCTTTATTTATCTCCGATAGCGCTTGGTCGCCGTTTCCCAAACAGTGATAGACCTCTGAAAGCCATTGGTAAGCCGACGGATACTTCGGGTCGAGTTCTATCGCTCTCTTTAGTTCTCTCTCAGCACCCTTAAAATCATAATCATAGTTCGTTAGTATCTGCCCGAGCGAAGCGTGTGCTTCCGCCAGATTTGGGTCAATTTCGAGGGCTTTTTGTGCCGCCTGTTTTGCCAGCGGCATATATTCACTTGGCCTGAATGCACCGTAATATGGCATCAAAGCCAATGTGTCGGCAAGTCCTGTGTATGCGAGTGCGTAGTTCGGGTCAGCAGCGATCGCTTGTTGGAAAAACTCTCTGGCTTTTTGAAAGTCATCGGTCGTTCTTTTGTTCCAGTGAAATCGCCCTTTCAGGTAAAGCTGCTGTGCTTCAGAACTGGTCGTGTTGGTCTTGCTGACTCGCTCCTGTTCAGTCGCGGTCAATTTCGAACGAAGTTTATCCGAAACAGTTTTGGCGATCTCACTTTGCAATGAAACAAGATCGGATTGTTTGCGATTGTATTGTTCGCTCCAGATCACGTCCTGAGTGTCAGTGTTGACGAGTTCCAGACTCAATTTCAGATCGTCACCGCGCTCAGAAACTCTGCCAAACAGAACAGCTTGAACCTTCAACTCTTCACCGATCTTCTTCGGCGAGGTCTCTTTGCCTTTGTAATAAAAAACCGTGCTTCTTGCCTTTACTGACAGATTGGGAATATTCGACAGACTACTGATCAAAGTTTCCGTCATTCCATCGCTCAAATATTCAACATCCGCATTACCGCTTTCATTGACAAACGGCATCACGGCGATGGATTCGATCTGTTTGGCCGGCGTGATATATCTGTAGCCGAAAAAGCCTCCAAGAACGATAATCGCAAGAAACACCGGAGCCAGGATCAGACGCTTATCAAAGGTTTTTGATGTTGGAATATCAGCAACGCCAGACGGTAGAACAGCCGTTTGCTCTGTCGTGTGTATTTGTACCCGAGTCGGGGCTTCGCCAAGAGCATCGGTCGTGTGAAGTATAGCCGTTTTCGGCTCATCCATCGACGCAGGGCCGTAGAGCAACTCGCTTCCGTCATCGAGACAGAAGCTCATTGTGTTGTCGTATTCTCGTCCGCATTCAGGGCATCGTTTCATACACACCTATTCCGGTTTCAGCCTCGTCGCTCTGTAAATTCACTTCTTACACCTTAAAACGTAACCCGCAGACAAGAAGGGGCATTTTATTTGCATTTTAAAAGAAACAGCCGGGCGGAGCGTCGTCGTAATGATCCGACCTGCATTAAAGGCATCGTTTCACAACTAATTTCTAATCTGGAATCCCGACCTTCTTGACCAATTCCTTAAATCGCGGATCGTCACGCAAGAAGTCCCATTTAGGATTTACTTTGAGGCCAATCATCGCCATTGAACGCTCATCGTATGCTTTATTCAAATATTCGATCGTCTTATCTTTATCTTTTCCATCCGCGTAAGCGACGGCAAAACTTATCGCAGGCACATATTCATTCTTGTCTTTCGCCTGTTTGTCGCTGAGGGATTTGAGAGAGTCTTCGGCAGACCATTTTACGAAACCATCCCAACCGCCTTTTTCGTAAACGTCCTTCATCTCTTGAATTTCTTCGGGTTTGGCATCTTTATCTCCCTTCACCATAAGCAAAAATTCTTCGAAAGCTTCGGGATATTTGTCTTGAGCCTCAAAAATAGTGGAGTTGTTATAATGAAACAATCCTTCATCGAGAAATAGCTCATTGAGCTTCTTATTTTGCAAAAGAGCTTCGTCAAATCGTTTGGCGGCTCTCAAAAGCTCCACCATTTGGTCATTAATGACCCACGAGAACGGGTCGAGCTCAAGGGCCTTTGACATTTCCTTTATGCCTTCGTCATACCTGCCGCTAAGACGCAGCAACTCTCCATACCATTGGTGGGCCGTTGCATATTTTGGATTGAGTTCGATCGCTTTTTTGAACGCTTTCTCCGCACCGGCAATATCATAATCATAATAAAAAATTGCCTCGCCAAGAGAAGCGTGGGCTTCCGCCAGATTCGGGTCAAGTTCGAGAGCCTTGAGTGCCGCCTGCTTGGCTTGCGGCATATAGTCTTTCGGCCTGAAATTGCCGTAAGCGGGGATCAAGGAATATGTATCGGCCAATCCGCTGTAAGCAAGGGCATAGTTAGGGTCTTTTTCGACGGCTTGTTTGAAAAATTCGACTGCCTTTTCAAATGCTTTTGTCTCCCGCTTGTTCCAGTAATAACGGCCTTGCAGATAAAGCTGATAGGCTTCGGAATTGGCTGTCGAGTTTTTTTTCGACACTCGCTACTTCTGCATTTGATAATTTAGACTTCAGTTTGCTCGAAACATCGCGAGCGATATCACTTTGCAGTGTAACAAGGTCAGATTGTTTACGACTGTACTGCTGACTCCAGATCGCGTTTTCGGTGGCGACATCAACGAGTTCGAGACTTAGATTCAACTGGTCGCCACGCTGGGAAACACGTCCGCTCAAGATCGCCTGCACATTCAATTCCTTGCCGATAGTTTTGGTATCCGTCTCTTTACCTTTGTAACGAAAGACCGATGAACGGGCCTTCACATTCAGATTCGGCAATTGCGTCAAACTGCCGATCAGCGTCTCTGTCATTCCATCCGACAAGTATTCGACATCCGCGTTGCCGCTTTCATTAACAAACGGCATCACGGCAATTGATTCGATCTGTTTGGCCGGCGTGATATATCTGTAGCCGAAAAAACCACCGAGAACGATGATCGTAAGAAGAACCGGAACAAAGATCAGGCGCTTATCAGAAGCTTTTGATCTTGGAATATCGCTTATGCCCGAGGGCAAAACCGCTGTCTGTGCGGTGTTATGGATCTGAGCGCGGGTAGCAGTTTCGTTTGGCGGCTCGGTCGAGTGGAATATCGCCGTCGCCGGTTCATCATCTGTTGAGCCTGTAGCTGGGCCTTCTAAAAGCTCATTTCCGTCGTCGAGACAATAAAGCAAAGTGTCGTCGTAATAATCTCTTCTGCACTCAGGACATCGTTTCATAAGTTTCTATCCCCTCTGCATTCGGGACATCGTTTCATAGTTTTTTATTTTGCGAAAGGCACTATGCGTGACCTGCGGATCTTTTTGTCTCTTGTCAGAAGCGGGATTCGTTCAACTATACTGGTGGCCGCTATTAATTCGTCTGCCGGATCGGACCTGAAATCAAGCTCCGTGCTTTTTCGAGCGATCTTGATCGAGACTGGAATTATCGTCAAATGTCTGAGTGACCGGCGAAACGCCACGCTGTCCATATCAAGAACCAAGCGTCCAAGCTGAACCAATTTTGCCAATTCCCACAGCACAATATCCGAAACCGCGAGACTGTCATTCCTGATCAGAACTTCTTCTCGAGACGTTAATTCGCCGGCTAGAGACGCGACCAGTATGTGAGTGTCAAGATTCAGCATTCCATTTGACCCCAGTCGAAAAAATATCGCCTGACACCTTGATCGCTCCTTTCATCGAGCCGATCAGGCTCGAATTATCCGCTTTTCCGAACGGTATTACCCTAGCGATCGGTTTACCGCGCTTTTCAACAACAATTCCCTCCGCCTCGAGTTCATCAAATATCTGCAAACACTTGGCTTTGAATTCACTCGCGCTTATAGTTTTAGTCTTACTTTTCATAGTAGTTCGATCTTATCATATGACCAGTCATATGACCAGTTATAAAAGCATTGAGACCGTCGCTTCATGGCTCTCATTCCGACAAACTCATTGTGCTGTCATATTCCCGGCCGCACTGGCAGGCATTTTTTCATACTTATTCCGCCAAATTAATTCTTTTCAGTAGATCTTTATATCGCGGGTCGTCGCGAAGAGATTCATATTGGATACGCCATCTGACGAATCCCAGGTCTTCTTTGTTCTGAAACGATTTTTCCAGCCATTCAAATGCCTTGTTTTTGTCGCCTACTGCTGCGTACGCGCCGGCAACGTACATTGCATTCGATTCTTTTCTTGCATACTTTTCCTCTATTTCTTTGGCGATGGCGGCGGCTTCAGTGCGTTTTCCTGAAACGCCATATCCGTAAGCTAAAGTCATAAGTGCAGAAGCGGCCCTGCTGCTGAGTTCAACAGCCTTTTCCAAATTCGGGATCGCTTCGCCTTCACGACCGACTTTCAGATACGCCATTCCCAAACTTCTATAGGCTTCTGAAAAATTAGGATCGAGTTCAATTATTTTCAAGGTGTTTTCAATGCTCGCCCGCGGATCGTTGAGCAGGAGATAGATCTCGGACAAATTAACGCTGATGATGCTTGAGAGAGGATCAAGTTCATGCCCGCGTTTAATTATGGCAGAGGCCTCGTCAAATCTACCGAGCGCCCTTAGGTTGTGCGAATACCAGTGATAAGTGGTTGCATAATTAGGGTTAAGCTCGATAGCAAGTTTGTATTCCCGTTCGGATTCGGCCCACTGCCACGATTGGCTATTCACTTGTCCAAGCGATGCGTGCGGTTCGGCTAATTGGCCGTCAATTGCTATCGCGCGTTCAGCATAGGTCTTGGCTAGCGGTATCGTTTCGCTCGTCGGACTTCCGGCGTATTCAGGCAAGAGAACGAAGCAATCGGCGAGACCGGCGTAAGCGAGTGCGAAATTCGGATCTTTGTCAGTTGCGATCTTGAATTGCTCGATCGCTTTTCTCATGTTTTCCCCGGTTCGCCTGTTCCAGTAGTAACGTCCTTTCAGATAGGCCTGATAGGCCTCGTTGTTATCCGTATATCGTTTTGAAATGCCTTTAGCTGCGTCGCCAGAGAGCTTCAACTGCAATTTTTCAGTGATCGCAGATGCGATCTCACGCTGCGTCGCCAGCAGGTCGGACATTTTCCTCTCAAACTGCTCGCCCCAAAGGGTTTTTCTATTTTTCACGTCGACGAGATCAACGCTGATAGTCAGGTTGTCACCTCGCTGCACCATTCGTCCTGACATTACCGCATCGACACCGAGGTCGGAACCAACTTTTTCTGCATCAACATCCTGACCTTTGTAGCGAAAAACTGAGCTGCGCGGGCTGACCGTAAACTCCGGTATTTGCGAAAGCCGGTATATCAATGATTCAGCCAACCCGTCAGAAAGGTATTCCGAATCCACATCACCGCTTTTATTTTGAAAGGGCAGCACCGCAATAGATCTGATCTGTTCAGAAGTCGACGGTCTGAAATATCGAAAGGCAAAAAAACCGCCAAGCACGATGACCACAAGAATGAACGGAGCGAAAAGCAGACGCCTATCAAAACCTCTTCCTTTTGGAACATCCGCGACACCTGAAGGCAGAACGGCAGTCTTTTCGGTCGTATGTATCTGCGCGCGCGTCGGAGCCTCGCTAGGGGCATCGGTCGTGTAAAGTATCGCCGTTTTCGGCTCGTCCATCGAAGCCGGGCCGTAGAGCAGCTCGCTGCCGTCGTCAAGACAGAAGCTCATCGTATTGTCATACTCTCGGCCGCACTGCGGGCATTTTTTCATAAATGTTCTATTCGGCAAAGCCGACTTTTCGCAATAGATCATTGAAGCGAGTGTCGGAACGAAGCGTGTCGAATTTCGTATCAACCTTTATGAACGGGAGCCATATCGAGCGCTCGTCGCAGGCTTTTTCGAGCCATTCAAACGCCTGCTCGTGATCACCGAACCCCGCATATATATGTGCGAAATTAACATATGGCAAGTATTCTCCGCTCGACAGATCCCTAAATTTGTTGAGAATGTCGAGAGCTTTTTCGTTATCCCCGGATCGGGCGTAAACGTACCCTGCGACCGACAAGGCCTGAGGGTCCATCGCGTCGGGCTGCATCTGCTCTATTGTTGCAATGGCCGAAGCCATCTCGCCCTTTTCGGCGTACGCTTCAGAAAGAAAACTGAGGGTGATCGCATAGCTAGGGTATAATTCGAGAACTTCCTGAAACTGTTGGATCGCAGTTTCAGGCTGCCGCGACCAGTGGGAAACTACCCCAAGAGCATTTATGTTCGGAGGGGCCAACGGGTCCAACTCACGAGCACGCCGCAGTTCCGTCAGGCTCTCGTCAAAGCGCGCCATCAGGGCGAGATACCAGCCGTACCACATGTGAACAGAAGCACTGCCCGGATTCAGCGAGACGGCACGTTTAAATTCGGCCTCGGCTTCGGAATAATCCCAGTCGAAATACATTTTGATGAGAGCCAGCGAGTTGTGAGCTTCGGCAAGACGGTCGTCCAGTTCCAACGCTTTGTTAGCAGCATACCTCGCCTTTTGCCTCGCATCGCCGGGTGAAAAAGAGAAGAATAAAAGTTCGGTATTTGCGTCGGACGAAGCAGCGTAGGCCAATGCGTAGTTGGGGTCAATATTGATCGCCCGTTCAAAGTTATCGATCGCTTTTTTAAAATCGACCGGCGTCCATTTGCTGAAGTGTGATAGCCCTCGCAAATAGAACTCATACGCTTCGGGGCTTGCGGTTTGGCGCTTAAGCAATGCTGCTTTTTCTTCGCCCAGAAGTTTGATCTTCAACGCATTGACTATCGCAAATGTGATCTCGTCCTGAACGTCGAAAATGTCCTTCATCTCGCGGTCGTATCGCTCGGACCAAACCTGATAACCGTCAGCGGCATTTACGAGTTGTGCCGTGATGCGCAAACGGTCGCCACTCTTTCTTACGCTGCCCTCGAGAATATTCTTCACGCCTAGTTTCGCCCCGATATCCGCGACATCAATGTCTTTTCCCCTAAACGAAAACGCTGACGTACGCGCCGCCACCTTAAGCTCACTGATCTTGGAAAGGGCATTAAGCAACTCTTCAGCCAACCCCTCGCAGAAATATTCGTTATCAGCGTCGTTGCCGATATTCGTGAATGACATAACTGCAATGGAATTGCCCGAAACAGATGAAGCAGGTTGTCGAAAGATAGCTGTCGCCCCCTCGCCGCGGTGATGCGAGGACAATATTGCCGTCGCCGGCTCGTCCATTGACGCCGGGCCGTAGAGCAATTCACTTCCATCATCAAGACAGAAGCTCATTGTGTTGTCATACTCCCGACCGCACTGCGGGCATTTTTTCATAACTAGATCTATTCAGGAATCCCGACTCGTTTGACCAATTCCTTAAATCGCGGGTCATCTCGCACGAAGTCCCAGGTTTTATTGACCTTTAGGTCTACGAATTGATTGGCACGCTCTTCATACGCTTTGTTCAGATATTCGATCGTCTTATCTTTGTTTTTGCCGAAGGCGTAAGCGAAAGCAAAATCCATTGCTTTAACATATCCGTTGGGGTCTTTTGCCTGTTTGAGGTTTAGATCTTCGAGGCGTATTTCCCCACTCGTCCGCTGGAATCCATCCCATCCGCCTTTTTCGTAGGCTTCTTTCAATTTCGCAATATTTTCGGGTTTGGAATCTTTATTTGTATTCATAGCAAGAAGGCGTTCTTCCACAGCCTCATCAAATTTGCCTTGGTCGGCATAAATGTTACCGTTACGAAAATGAAAAATTGATTCATTGGGAAATA
>CAZGSC010000052.1:0-19189 GCA_964528325.1 uncultured Chloracidobacterium sp.
CGGTCGGAGTGAACGTTTCCGTCGCAGTTGCGGTCGGAGTGAATGTCTCCGTAGCAGTTGCCGTTGGAGTGAACGTTTCCGTGGCTGTAGCTGTTGGAGTGAACGTTTCCGTGGCTGTAGCGGTCGGAGTGAACGTCTCGGTTGCTGTCGCCGTCGGCGTAAATGTCTCCGTAGCTGTCGCAGTCGGCGTGAACGTCTCCGTTGCGGTTGCTGACGGGGTGAACGTCTCAGTTGCCGTTGCGGTTGGCGTAAACGTTTCCGTTGCTGTTGCTGTTGCGGTCGCTGTCGGGGTCAATGTTACACAGCTAGAGCCGTTAGTGTAATGAACTGCACCATTGAATACACGCGGCGATACGCTGTCGGTAAATGGATAAGACGAGCCCGTTCCTTCCTTGATCTGAATATTTGCATCGCTCACATAGACGTTGCCCACAGCAGTTCCGACGGAGTAGGCCATCGATCCCTGCACATGTGAGTAGGTTATGTAAAAAGCGTAGGTATCTCCCGCAGGGATCGTCTTATTTACCGGGATCGGGACGGCCGTCGGCGAGCCAAGGCCGTTTACGTCCACTCCGGGAGCTGATCCGACCAATGTCCATGCAGCCTGATTGTTCTGGGAACCAACATGAGTTCCGACCTTGAACCAGATCTCCATCGGTTCATCATTAAGCAGGTTGGAGTCAAATGACTCAATAGTCACGGTGTTGACCGCCGTGATATCAAACATGATCCCATTATTCGAACGCCCGCCAGCATAAGTAGTTGTTACCGCAGTCGGTACGCATGATGGAGTTGCAGATGCCGTAGCTGTCGCGGTTGCAGTGAACGTCACGGTAGCGGTCGCAGAAGGAGTATTCGTCGCCGTTTCTGTCGGCGATTCCGAAGGAGTGGCGGTGACCGTCGCAGTCGGCGTAAACGTCTCGGTCGCGGTTGCCGTTGGTGTGAACGTTTCTGTTGCGGTTGCCGTTGGCGTGAACGTCTCGGTCGCTGTTGCAGTTGGAGTGAAAGTTGCCGTTGGCGTGGCTGTATTTGTCGGGGTAATTATCGGGCATTCCGCGCCGCTCACATAATGAACGATCCCATTGAATTTTCTCGGAGAAAAACTATTCAGGAAGGGATACGCCTTGCCGGTTCCTTCCTTGATCTGAATATTTGTGTCACTTGCGAATACATTTCCTACTGCCGTTCCATTCGTATAAGCGATCCTTTCCTGAAGTCCAGGTGTAAAAGTAATGTAAAACGCATAGGTTTGACCGGCCGGGATCACTACATTTACAGGAAGCGGAATGGCCGTCGCAACTCCCGGACCATTTGTCGTCACGTTATTGGCGATACCGATCCTTGTCCATGCGGGTGCATACTGTTCAGAGCCTACATGAGTTCCTTCCTTAAAGTAGATCTCGATATCGCCGCTGCTCATGAGGTTCTCCTCAAACGAGGTAATCATCACCGTATTAACTGCAGTAATGTCGAACATATTTCCGCCTTGCTCGTTACCGCCGGCGAAGAGCGTTGGCACGTCCTGCGGTGAGCAGGCAGGAGATGCAGTCGGTGTCGCAGTTGCAGTGTTCGTCGGCGTACTGGTAGCCGTTTCAGTCGGCGTGTTCGTCGGAGTATCACTCGGAGTCGGCGTTGCAGTATTCGACGGTGTGTTCGTTGGAGTATTGGTCGGTGTTGAACCGGTGGTCAACTGATTGCCAGTTGCAGGGGTGAATTTATAATTTGTGCCCTGCGCATCCCCGGTGGTATCGACGGTGCCCTTGAACTCGAATGCTGCCACGTGATAGATCGTTCCGGGTGTCAGATTGGTAACAGTCACACTTGTGCCTGTGCTCTTGTAAACAACGTAGCCATCGCCAATCGGTGTTCCGCTGCCAAAAGTAGTATTTGCGGTGTATGTAGTATACGTGCCATCAGCAGGAGCGCCTGCAACGGCCGAGCCGGCCTTCATCAAAACTATGACGCCATCGCCGCTTCCACGCGTCCAGCTAACGGTCATCGATGTATTGGTGACAGATGAGAAATTGATGCCAGTGGCCTGTGTTGCGGGCTCGGTATAAAAACTACCGTCAGAAGAATAAGTCATACCCGCACCGTTGTCGGCATAGCCTCGATAATATGTCAACGTGTCCGCAGTAAGACCCGTCCTTGCCTGCGTAAACACTCCGGTCGTTGTGCCGCCCTCGGCTAAACAATTTGTGATCGGGGCCGGAGTCGTTCCCCAGCAAGTTCCTCGAGCAGTGATCCCTGTGCCTGATGTAACATTTGCACCGAGGGTTGCTGTTGTCGTTCCAATCGAAGTCGCGGTCGGTGTCGTAACAGTAGGAACATTCTGGAATGTGAGGCCCTGGCTGAATTCAAACCAGCCGGTCAATGTAGTCTCATTGCCGCCAACCGTAAGATCGCCGCCCGTGCCGCCGTACCATAAAGTGCCGGTATCTGCGGCAGCGGCGTTCGCTCGGCCGCCGACCTCAATAACTATGCGGTCGCCTGCCTGTATCGTGACCGCAGCTGCTATGGTTTTTGCCGCCGCGGGTGAGTCGCCCTGTGCCGTGGTTGACCATTCGCTCGTATCAATGTCGTCGGTTAGCAGATTTGGTACCCTAAGAAGGCTTCCGTCATTACTAACTACATATGCATGGACGTGATAGAACAAATCGGCTCCCGTAACCGATTCCTGCGAACCCAATGTCCAATTAAGAGTCGATCCCGCCGCAATTGTTTGGGCAGCCAATGGTTCGCCAATGAGTTTGTAGACCAGAACGTCGATATCTGTGCCCGATCCCGGCGTAACAGTGCGGCTTGCTACAGTACCAGACTTTGTCCGGGAAAGAACAAGCGAAGGAGCTCCTGTTGTTGTGTTCCAAGCCCCCCGATTAGCCGTGGTAACGCCAGAAGCCACATTTTGCAAATACAACCGGCTCCTGGTGATCACATTGGTGATCGTCTGCGGATTAATTCCGGTTACTCCGTTTGTATCGTTATATGTGACCCGTATATCGTAGCTCGTTGAATTTGCAAGGCCTGTGATGGTCGTAGTGTATGGCGACGCAACATGGGCAGCGGCGGTGACGTGATTGGTCCAACCGCCATTGACCGGGCAGTTTGCCGATGTCAGACAGTAATCGACAGTGTATGTGTTATTGGCATTGAAGTCTGCTGTGTAGGGCATCGTTACGAGAATAGATGAATTGCTCGCAGCGACTGCCGTAGCCGTACCTGTATCCGTTTCCTCGGACGTCGTTACATTGAGAATGCCGGTCGAACTACTGAAGTAGGTATCCGTTTTATTCGTTGCCGCACTTGCAGTTGAGCCCCATGATCCAGCTATCTGCGGATTATCAGTCAGAGAAAGCGAGTTGACCAAGATACTGAGTCCGGCTCCGATATTCGCCTTAGCAAAACTGTTTCCAATATCCAAATTGCGCCCGACCGATGTACCCGTCGCAATGGACTTGGGGCCGGTGCCCGCGAAGTTAAGATTGCTGTAAGCCTGGGCCTTTACCGTCTGGGCGACACCGTTATATGTAACTGTATTACCGATGGTCGCGGTCGTGAGCGTAGTGATCGGAACGGTTGCCGTACTGATATTCAGAGTGCTTGTAGCCGTCGCGTTATTAAACGATGCGATAGTCCCAGAACTCGTAAGGTTGACAAGGCCGCCAGTGTTATTTGTAATGCCAGCGATCGTGCCCGACCCGTTCAGGTTGATCGTGCCTGTATTTGTAAAATTCGCAAGTACGGTCGAAATTGCACCTGCACCAGTGACGCCGATAGTTCCAGCGTTGGTAACTGTTGCGATCGAACACGCGCCGCCGATGTTTACGGTTTTCGTAGCGGCGTTTGTCAGGGTTCCCGTTCCGGCTAATGCCGTGCTGGCTGTCAATGTGCCGTTATTTGTAAGCGTAACGCCCGTGACTGTAAGGCTTGTTCCAAATGTTAATACGGCGCTGTTAGCATATGCTCCAGTAAATGTCGCGGTAGGTATCGAGATCGCATTTGCACCCGAGATGGTTTTCGTCGCCCCGCTAAAGTTGTGTGCTCCGGTGCTTGCGGTATAACTGCCGTCATTTTGCAGATTACCTGCATGTGCAATGGTTGCTACGCCGGTTTCATTGTACGTTCCGCCGTTATTGACGGTAACGTTGCCCGTGAAAGTTTTGGTACCGGTATTGGCTAGCGTCAGAGTACCGCTAATAGACGTGTTTCCTGCGACCGACAATGTAAATGTGTTGGTCGCACCGGTTGCGAATGTGGTTCCGCTTGCGACGGTCAAATTGCCGCTATTGCCAAGCGTCACAGCTCCGCCGGTTGTTTTAATGCCGCTTCCGCCCGTATTCAAATTGCAGTACGTCGTTCCAACGACTGCTTGGTTGCCAGCCCCATTGTAATTCACCGTATTTCCGGCAACGGTTGCAGTGAGCGTAGTGATCGTTGGAACAGGAACGGCCGTAATGTTAAGCGTACTGGTTGCTGTGGCATTGTTAAATGATGTGATCGTACCTGAACTCGCCAGATTAACTATACCCGCAGCATTGTTCGTGATTCCCGCGATCGTTCCTGAACCGCCAAGATTGATCGTACCTGTGTTTGTAATGTTTGCAAGTAATGTCGAAAAAGCTCCGGATCCAGTGACGAAAATGGTTCCCGCATTCGAAAGTGTGGTGACCGAGCAAGCTCCGCCCACGTTCAGTGTGTTGCTCGCGCTGTTTGTCAAAGTGCTTGACCCGGCAAGTGCTGTCGAAACGGTGAGCGTGCCGTTGTTGGTGGTCGTATTGTTGATAGTAAGATTTGGGATCGCAACTGCGCTCGTTCCGTCGATCGTCTTCGCAGCTCCCGTGAATGTGTGAACACCGGTGTTTGCGGTAAATGTCCCATCGTTCTGCAGATTGCCAGCGTAGTTTATTGCGGCAAGGCCGGTTTCGTTCCACGTGCCGCCGCTGTTAACCGTTACGTTGCCGGTAAACGTCTTTGCCGCAGTCCCTCCAAGAACAAGGGAACCCGTGACCGAAGTTGTTCCGGTGACGCCAAGCGTAAAATTTGATCCTGTGGTAAAAGTCGTTCCGCTTCCGACATCGAGATTTCCGCCGATGGCCAAGTTGGCTGCAGTTGTTGCAGTCGCCGTTCCGCTCAACGTTAGGTTGCCCGCCACTGTTGTGATCGCCCCGAAAGTCTCTGCTCCGCCGCTCAAGGTAAAGTGATGATAGCTTGTGACCTTAAGTGTTTGGCCGGTTCCGGAGTAGTTGACAGTATTACCGACGGCAGTAGCGGTGAGTGTTGGAGTAACCGTGCTCGCGCCGATATTCAATGTGCCGGTAGCCCCGTTTGTCAGAGTGCTGCCACCTGCGAGAGTCGTTGATACAGTAAGCGTACCGTTGTTCGTGGTCGTTCCGCTTATGGTCAAACTTGGAATGACCACGGCGGTTGAGCCGCCGATCGTCTTAGTTGTTCCGGAGAAAGTGTGGATGCCTGCATTAGCTGTAAATGTGGTTGCATTGTTTGTCAGGCTGCCAGCGAAGTTTACTGCGGCCACTCCTGTTTCATTCCAAACACCGCCTGAGTTAAGAGTAACGTCCCCTGTAAATGTTTTCGTTCCGGTACCGTCAAGCGTAAGGGTCCCGGTAACCGACGTTGTGCCCGTAACGCCAAAAGTAAAGTTAGGCCCGGCCGTCAGACTCGTGCCGCTGCCGACGGTCAAATTGCCGCTGACCGCAAAATTGGCTCCTGTTGTTGCAGACGCGGTTCCGGCCAAAGTCAGATTGCCGGCAGTCCCAGCTAGAGAGCCAAGTGATTTTGTGCCGCTGCCCTGTAATGTGAGATGTCCATAGGTGCCCGAACATACGGTTTGATTTGCCGAGGCTCCATAGATAACTGTGCCCGTTGCGCTGCTCGTAATACTTCCGCCGCACGTTGTCGTGCCGTTAAGAGTCAAAGTCGTAGTTCCGATACTAAGTGGAGCTGCCGCGCCAATGTTCATAGTGCCGTTTACGATCACATTGGCACTGAGGGTTTTCGTGCCGGTACCGCTGGTGGTCAAGTTGTTGAAGGTTGTGGCCGTGGCTATCGTCTGTGCGGCTCCGCCGAAGTTAACTGTTCCTGTTCCAGCGGTAAACAACGAACCGGTACCGTTCCACGCGGTCGCACTTGTCGCGTTCTCGTTGAGAGTGCTCGATCCGCCCTGTAACGAACCCGCCGTCAACGTCACCACACCGGTCAATGTGTGCGTTAAGGCGGACCCCAAATTGAGGGTTCCGCCAGGTCCGTTTATCGTGAGGCCGTTACTGTTTATATTGCCCTGAAAAGTAGCCGTACCGGCAGTCTTGGTCATTGATACAAGGCCGGTTGTTGTAAATCCGTCAATAAGCTGCGTCGCAGTTCCCGCAATGGTTATCGCAGAGCTTCCGCCCGTAAATGTGCCACCGTTTGTGAAATCACCATTCAGGGTGATCCCATTATTGGCAGTTGCCAGCGTCGTTCCCGAGCCAATGGCCAAAGTACCGTTGACAACGACACCACCACCCATTGTTTTGGTGCCGCTGCCGCTTGTGTTAAGGGCTCCGTAGGTAAATGGGTTGATGGTCTGAGCACCGGCGCCAGAATAATCGACCGTCATGCCGGTTAGGGTATCAGTCGCAAAAGGATATTGAGTGTTATAGTCCGCGGTTGCGGCAGTGCGGGTCACTTTGATCGTTCCGCTACCAGTGATCGTATTGGTTGTTCCACCAATAATGACGGCAGCCGCCGGACTAAAAATCGCATTTGCGTTGACAGTGAATGTGCCATTGACATTAAAGTTCGTGTTTGCCGTTATTGTTGCGGCTGCAGTTGGAGTCAATGTCAGGTTCTCAAACGTTGTGGTGGAAGTTCCGCCCATAGTTTGGGCCGCCCCGCCATTTAATGTGACAGCCAGGATTCCCGTGTTAACGCTGGTGAATGTACCGCCGTTTGTAAAATTACCGCCGATATTAAAAGGATGGGTTGCGGCATTTGCCGAGGGGGTAATGGTGGCTCCCGTATTTATAACAACATCGCCTGACACCGTCAGCGTTCTGGCCGTAGTGTTATTACCGAACGTTAGTGTCCCACTCACACCCTGGCCGACCTGAAGTTCAGCGACGGTAACATTTTGGTTAAGTGTCACGTTATGACCATTTGCGATACAAACCACGTCACTTATTCCGGGAAGTACGCCGCCCACCCATGTACCCGTTGCACTCCAATTGCCAGATGCATTACTTGTTTTTGAACAAGGAGCAAAGAATACCACTGACGCGGGTGCCATTGTACCGTTATTCGTCTCAGTCTCAGTTTGGGCTATATTCTGCCCGGCCGGCGCGTAGCCAAAAAACGATGCTACCGAGTCAAAAAATGAACTGCCGGAGCCTGTTGAGGCGCTTGCAGTTAAAGCCAGAGCGAATCCGATAATAACGGCGGCGCTGACAGATGAGAGACGAGACGAGCGATTTGAGTGGAACATATTAGTATCTTGGCTAGTCGTTGCAGGCTACGCCAACGTATTTTATTTTATGGCATCCGAAAATATGACAGAAGCCAGCTAAATTTTGTTTATAGATCAAAATAACTTTTCCTGGAAATACAAATTTCCCAGATATAACAGATTAAAAAAAGCTTAATAAGTTCGTCTTTTCATAATTCGGAATTCCTTGACAACATCCATTTGTCGAGGAAAAATCCCGAATCAAGCATTGTAGTACAACCCGCCATAACGCCCAAGAATTAAAAAGACTTATTCTTTCTGCATTATCCAAGTCCTCAAAATTCAGTCTTCAATGGACATACGTAGTCCGTGCTGCCTAACCTTATATTCGGAGGGTGTAAGATGATTGTATATGGTCATGAGGCCAAGCACATCAGGATGGACGCCAATTTTGTGCTAGCGGAATGTTGTAGGTCAAGCCGCACAATAAGCATCACAAAAAGCTCATAATATATGGCATTAATTCACCAGTCTAGTTCAGGCGGGAATACCTACCTTGATGTTTCGATATTGATTGAACAAGGCCAAATAAGGATCGTAATTTCATTTGTGCTAATCTGTCATTTCATTTTGGATGGATCTGCGAATCACTGAAATATTTCTATCGATCCAGGGCGAGTCGTCGCATGCCGGGCGGCCATGCTCCTTTGTACGGCTGACCGGTTGCCCGATGCGATGTGTCTGGTGCGATAGCGAATACACATTCACCGGCGGTGAACATATAAGTTTTGGCGATATTTTTGAAAAACTTGAGGAATTTGGCTGCAACCTGGTCGAGGTTACAGGCGGCGAACCACTCGCTCAAAAGAACGTGTTTCCCTTTATAACAGAGCTTTGTGATCGCGGTTACGAAGTCCTCATTGAAACCGGTGGATTCATATCAATCGAGGAAGTTGATCCTCGTGCAAAGATCATTCTCGACGTAAAATGTCCGGCATCCGGCGAAGCCGAGCGTAATCACTGGCCGAATCTTGAAAGGCTTAGGCCCGAGCTGGATGAAGTGAAATTCGTGATCACCGATATGGACGATTGGGAGTTTGCTAAGGACATCACTGGAAAATATGATCTCGTAGATCGGGCCAAAGAGATTTTGATCTCGCCGGTTCACGGCATTGACATGCGTCCGCTGGCCGAGGCTGTTGCCGCGAGCGGCCTGCAAGCCCGGTTCAATTTACAAGTGCACAAATACGTTTGGGGTGCAGATGTTAAAGGAGTTTGATGCTCAGTGTTTTCGGGGAATTTCCAGCAACTCCGTCGAATGTTCTGTCACGCTTGCCGGCTCAAATACTTGCTCTTCGATTAGCTTGTTTGTTGTGACTTTTTCGACTTCTCCGTTTTCCGTCGCCGGTAACCGCGGGTTTAGTTTATCGAAATTGACAAATTCCTTATAGTTAAAGCAATAGACGGAGAATAGGCCGAACAGCAGTAGAGCGGCGAATGCAGCGTAAAAAAGTACGTCAGGGCCAAACAGAATGACTTTGTATTGAAACGCTTTAACAATAAGCATCGAAAAGCCGACTATAGCGGCTATGCACAGCGAAAAGACCCCAACGATCTCAAAAGCTCGAATTCGTCGTGCAAGAGCGGCATATTCGTCGGAGGGAAACTGCTCAGCGACATTTTTGGCGATAGCATCGAGTTTGAGACCGCACCGTCGGCAATAGCTATGATCGTCGGCATTTGGGGCCGCACAGTTTGGGCAAAACATCTCTTAGAATCATACGCCTTCGTTTGAGATGAAGTTCGTGGATTTGGTTTATATGGCGAATCAACAAGGAGCAATATGTCTGGTTTCGGGCGGAATGGATTCTTGCGTCACGGCCGCAATTGCGCGGGCTGAGAACAACGACCTTGCTTTCCTGCATGTCTCTTACGGCCAAAGAACCGAAAATCGTGAGCGAAAGGCGTTTAACGACATTGCGGATCATTACGGTGTCGAGAAGAGACTTGATATCTCAATTGAACATCTTGCAAAGATCGGTGGGTCGTCATTGACCGACCAAAACATCATCGTTTCTGCAGCCGATCTGGTATCAAAAGAAATTCCAACAAGTTATGTTCCGTTTCGCAATGCAAATATGCTCTCTATTGCGGTGAGTTGGGCAGAGGTCATCGGTGCGAACAGCATATATATAGGAGCAGTTTCAGAGGACTCAAGCGGTTATCCCGATTGCCGCCCGGAATTTTACGAGGCGTTTCAGCAGACAATAAACACCGGAACAAAACCCGACACACATATTGAGATCCTCACACCGATCATTAAGTTAACTAAAGCCGGGATCGTCAATAAAGGAATTGAACTCGAAGCGCCGCTGCATTTGACATGGTCATGTTACAGCAGAGAAGACTTTGCCTGCGGCATATGCGATTCGTGTGCCTTGCGCCTGCGAGGTTTTGCCATCGCGGGAATCGCTGACCCTATCCCATATCATCACTAGACAGAACTTCAGTATATGGCGTTTGTCAGACCCGCTTAGCTTCGAGTGCGATTATTCTTGCCTTTAGCCTTGCGATCTCAGCATCGATCTCGTCTGCAGTCTCTGACGCACTCAACTTATGAAATACGGGAGTAACGACCGTGATTGAAGCGACCAGAATCGACAGTACGCCCGCAATCCGGCCGTACACCTCCGGCGGGTCCTCGGGCACGAACCAGAGAAGGAAAACAAGGAACCCAGCCAAGACCCATACAAGCGTATGCGCGGCAGGCCGTGCCCACGCGAACCTACGATCGAATCTGGCAAGAGAAAGCAGCGATAGATGCGAGCAGGCAACCGCAAGGATTGTAACTGTCACCACGGCCTTCATGAACGGCTCGTTCGGTTCGCCTTGATACCAGATAACCACCAACCAGAGTGCCGCTGCTAATATTGAGAAGATGATACCGGCAATAGGCAGTGTCTTGCCAAGCTCGGTTTCGAGATAAGCTCCACACGCGAGGCCTAGCATGCTGGTTACGGTTATGGTCAGAGTGGTCGCGAGGATCTTTTGTTCGGTCTGACCGAAATTTCCGAACAAAATAACCCCTATGCCGACGAGCGCGCTGATGCTTACGGATGTGATAAGGAGATACAGAAAGAGCTTCTTGAAACTCATGGTTCCACCTCCTTCGTAAACTTGTCAGCTTCCGAAATAACTAGCAGTGATTTGCGTCACAAACCTCAATTAGATCGATAATTGCTCACGATCGATAGTCAGGCCTTTTAGATCTCCTAAAGCGGCAAATGCAATTTCTTCATTCTTAAAATATTGAAGAGCAAGGTTTTGAACGTCATCACGCGTCACGGCATTGAGGTTTTCAAGCGATTCTTCGAGTGAGATCTGACGGCCATGAGTCATTTCGGCCTGGGCTAATGAAGCGGCACGAGCGGCGGAATCTTCGAGGCTGAGCAGGATCGATGAAACGGTCTGCTGCTTGGCAAGATCGAGTTCTGAGTGCGTAATTCCGTTATTGACAATGTCGCGCATTTCGGCGACAGCAAGGTCAACGACCTCTCCGACCTGTTGCGGCGAGGTTCCCGCAAAGATCGAAAACATACCGCAGTCCTGATACATGATCGCCGAAGCACCGACACTGTAGGCAAGTCCTCGCTCCTCACGCACCTTTTGCCACAAGCGGCTCGACGTGCCGCCACCGATCACATTTGCAAGCAGATCGGCAGCATAACGGCGCTTGTCCGTTGCGGAAACCAAAGGCGTAGCAATAATTAGATGGGCCTGTTCGAGATTTGCATTGTTCCTAATGGTTATTGGTGAAGCTGTGATCGGACTTAGTGTCTCTGCGTGGTGCGCCAATCCTTTTTCCGTAGCAGCTCCGAAAGTAGCCTGTGCGATTGCGACTATCTGTTCGTGTTCGATATTGCCGGCGGCAACTATCACCAAATTGGCTGCCGTGTAATTTTCTTCGTGATATGCCCGCGTTGTTCCACTATCAAAGCTTTTGACAGTTGTAGGTGTGCCGGCAATGCTCAAGCCGAGCGGATGTCCCGGGAAAAAAGCTTCGCTGAAGATCTCACCCAAAAATTCTTCTGGCGAATCTTCGTTCATCTTCATTTCTTCAATGATCACGCGCTGCTCGCTTTCGAGGTCGGCTTCGTCAAAGCGGGGATTGGTCAGCATGTCAGAAATAAGTTCGAACGCATTAGGAACCTGATCGTCTATCACCTTGATCGCAAAACCAGTTTCCTCGTGGGTCGTGAATGCATCGAGGTTACCGCCGAGACGGTCTTGCTCAATAGCGATATCTAGCGCCGTACGTTTCTTAGTGCCTTTAAATACGGTGTGTTCAATAAAGTGCGAGATACCGTTCAGATGAGCAGGTTCATGCCTCGAACCGACGCGAAAAAAGAATCCTAACGTGGCCGAGCGAACTCCGGTCATGCGATCAGTGAGAATAACGAGACCGTTTTCGAGGCGTGTTTCTTGTATGTCTTCCTTCATAGCGAATGATAGAGATTATCACGCCCTTGGACGGAAACACGAGCGGCAGCAAAGTTGTCCTGCCGAGGGAATCCGCGCGGCCCACACTCACTGCAGCTCGTGTTTCCGCCTGGAGCATTGCGTTTTTTTGTAATGCGATGTAAATTAACGCAAGTCAAGACCTTTCCCCAAAATCGAAGCCCTCGACCTCAACAGTGGGCAATGTAAACACGCAAAGGAGATCGAACTGAATGAAGAATCCTTTTCTCGAGAATTTTCGGCCATATATTCCCGATAGCGCAAATTTGCGCGAGCTGACACCCTTTCCGCTGATAATAGGCACGCTGCTCGGAATCATATTCGGTGCGTCATCGCTGTATCTGGTGCTCAAAACCGGCTTGACGGTTTCGGCATCGATCCCTGTGGCGGTAATTGCGATCACTGTTTTCCGTCTTCTTTCAAAGATCGGAATGCGTGACGCCACGATCCTCGAAGCTAATATGATGCAGACCGCCGGCTCGGCTGGCGAATCCATCGCCTTTGGCCTCGGCGTGACAATGCCGGCGATCATGATCCTTGGATTTGATCTCGATATTACACGCGTGATGCTCGTCGCGATCCTGGGTGGTTTACTGGGAATTTTGATGATGATCCCGCTTCGCCGGGCGCTTATCAAAGACCAACACGGCTTTCTCAAATATCCCGAAGGCACTGCATGCGCGGAAGTGTTAAAGGCCGGTGCATCGAAAGAATCCCGTGTAGCGTCGCATGATGGAGACAATCATGGCGACGATGATGCGGCTTTGCGGGGCGGAAAGATCATCTCGATAGGTTTTGCGTTCGGATTTTTGTTCAACGCCCTGATGAAGGTACTGTTCTTCTGGAAGGAATCACCGGGCTACGATTTTTCTGAAAAGGGATTTAAGGGTGCGTCGGTCAGTTCGGATAATGACCCGACGCTGCTTGGTGTCGGCTATATTATCGGGCCAAAGATCGCCGGCCTTATGATGGGCGGCGGCGTGTTATCGTATCTCGTACTCATTCCGATCATCAAATTTTTTGGTGAATCGGCAACATCGCCCATTGCACCTGAGATAAGCAAGACTATAGCCGATATGTCACCCGGCAATGTACGCAGTGCCTATGTCCTGTACATAGGTGCAGGTGCCGTCGCTATGGCCGGAATGATCTCGCTCGGCCGCAGTCTGCCGACGATCTGGCACGGCCTAAAGGCCGGTCTGGCCGACCTTCGCGGCGGTTCGGCCGAGTCTAACGCCAATTTGCCGCGCACAGATCAGGACCTCTCTATGAAGTGGGTCGTCGTTGGCGTGATAGCGTTGATCGCCGCGATAATGCTGTTTCCGCAGTTAGGATTAAGCGTCTTCACTAGTCCGTTTGTATCATTAGGCGGAGCTATTCTCATCGTCATTCTCGGATTTCTTTTTGTAACGGTTTCGTCTCGTCTGACGGGCGAGGTCGGTTCGTCGTCAAACCCCATCTCGGGAATGACGGTCGCGACCCTGCTTATCACTTGCCTGGTTTTTCTCGGATTGGGATGGACAGCGGCTGACCCATACTTTGTGACGGCACTCTCGATCGGCGGCATTGTATGTATCGCGGCCTCGAACGGCGGCACGACTTCGCAGGATCTGAAAACAGGTTTTTGGGTTGGCGGTACTCCTTGGCGACAGCAGATAGCGATCCTTGTCGGTGCTCTGGCGTCTGCGCTCGTGCTCGGTTCGCTGCTCATCATGCTCAATAACAATGAGACCTATTTTCAGAAGATTGATGCGGCAAACCCTGTTTTCTCCAAAACCATCTCGGAGGACAAACTTTTCAAACAGGGCGGCAAACTCCAAATGGAGAAAGTCAGCAATGGCAAATATAAAGATACTGATACGGCATCCTATCGTGTTTGGCAGAACACTGAGCCGAAAGATGGACAGGTCGGCAAGTATCTGATCGACCAGTCAGGAAAGCCGGTTTATTTTGTCGATCCGGGCATCAACGGCATTATCAAAAAAGACGAAGAAGGCAATGATCTGACGCGTTACGACGCCCCCAAAGCCACGCTGATGAGCTATATCATCAAGGGCGTTTTGGGGCAGAACTTGCCTTGGGGACTCGTAATTCTCGGCGCGATGATAGCCATTGTGCTTGAGTTGGCGGGTGTGCCGTCGCTGGCATTCGCGGTTGGTATTTACCTGCCTATATCGACCTCAACGCCGATCTTTCTTGGCGGCATCGTCAGATATCTCGTCGATATCTACCTGAAACGAAAACTCGCTGAAAAGAACTTGACGGAGGAACAGATCGTTGCCGAAACCGACAAATCGAGCGGCGTCTTGATGGCTTCAGGCTATATTGCCGGCGGAGCGATCGCAGGTATCCTCATCGCGCTCTTCGCGGTTCAGCCGTCGCTCAAGGCAATTCAGGATGCGGCGGAGCATTGGTCGAAGGGCGGCAATCCATTCTTTGAAGGAAATTACTCGGATCTTCTCGGCATTTTGCCATTCGTCGTTCTGATGATCATCCTTTATTCGGTCGGACGCGAACTCTGGCTGGCGGGTAAGAAAAACAGCGGTGATGGTGGTCCGCCGCCACCTCCAACATTCTCATAACAAAGCCGGCGCAAAAAGCGCAAATTTTGTTTTACATTTTTGATGCGACACGTTATTATGAAGTTAAGACGTGTCGTTTTTTTGTTTCTTCAAATAGTTTTCCAGCATTTGACGTTTTTTCAACGGATCTTTTCGAATGAGAATTTTGCAGCTTTTTAATTCTCCGCGCCAGAACATTTGTGGGCTATTGCTTTTGGCCGGTTGTCTCGCCGGTTGCTCGGCCGCCGAGCCTAAGATATCGGCAAATGTTGACTCCAAAGCATTTGCGAACAAATCAGGTTCTGTAAATTCCACATCTGCAAATTCTCAGGGTGCTACTATCCCGATTGATCCGAACGGACCGGCGGACACGGTTCGCGTGTTTTACAAGGACCTTCGCGAACAGAAATTCCGCGAAGCGATCTTTTTGACGAATCTAAAGCCGGCGATCGCCAGCCTCAACGACACCGAGTTGAAGGACTTTTCATTGGATTTTGAGGCAATAGCCGGACAGATTCCGGCAGAGGTAAAAATAAACGGAGAGATAATCACGGGCGACCAAGCAACGGTCACCGTTGATCTTCCGAATGAAAATGGCGAGAATGAGACACAAACAATAAGGCTGCGAAAAGAGGGTGAAATTTGGGTCATTCTGATCGTCGATGAAGCGGCAGAAGGCGAGATGAAAAAGGAAGGTAAGAATTACTTTTACAGTCTCCGGATAAAAACGCATGAGGAAGAGGCCCGGAAAATGCTTGAGCGTATCTCCAAAGCGGAGCTTGTACATGGCCTCCAGAATGGTGGTGTATTTGCCGATATGGAATCTCTGGTAGCCTCCGGTTTGCTGCCGGAGGACATCAAAACGAGTGTGTCCACTGGCTACAATTATGCGATCAATGTAGCAGCCGACAAAAAGAAATACAGCGCAACCGCGACGCCAGCCGAGTATGGCAAGAGCGGAAAACTGTCGTTCCTTTTGCAACTCGACGCAAAAAACGTATCACATGTGAAAAGTAAGGACACCGGCGGCAAGCCGTTATCCAAGTAAATAATGTACAAACCCTGTTGATATTTTGGAAATTGAGGTCTATACCTTAACTTGTTTAGTCTTTTTTAGGTGCCGACATGATACGTGAACTAATAACAAGATTCAATCGATCATTGTCCGAACGCATGGTTTCGTCACGACGGCGTCACAAGGCTCCGATGAAGGTTTGGTTTGAACCGGAAATGAATACGGATCGTGCACGTGATGAGGCTCTTGCCGCATGCATTTGCGGTGAAACGGCAGATATAAGCCGCACTGGTATCGGCTTTATTGTGCCGTCGATCCGAATCAAAGAAAAATATCTCGTTGGCCAGCAACGCAATCTTAACATCGAGATCGATCTGCCTTCGGGAAAAATTTTTATGAGGGCGGTCGGATGCCGTTATGAAAAGGTAGGTATCCACTTATCGGCCGAACGCTTTTTCGTCGGGGCTCAGATCCTACATCTTACAGGTGTCGATAAAGAAAGATATGACGCGTTCCTGCAAAACGGCAATAGGCCGGCAAGAGGCGCGACAAGTATGGAACTTGGCAATTAATACGCAGGATATTTGTGCCGCGATCGAATAAGTGTAAGGACGGATCCTTACACTTTTTTATTATGAAAGACATAGTTGGTATTGGGATCGTAGGAACTGGTTTCGCCCGAAGTGTTCAGATTCCGGCTTTTTTGTCGATTGAAAATGCCAGGATAGTTTCTGTCGCTAGCGGCAGCATCGAAAACGCACGTGCGACGGCCGCTGAATTCGGTGTTGGGCATTATACGAATGATTGGCACGAAACAATTCGTCATGCTGATGTAGATCTTGTCTGCATTACAACGCCGCCTTATCTTCACCATGAGATGGCTCTTTTCGCCCTTGAACATGAGAAGCATATCTTGTGTGAAAAACCGATGGCAATGAACGCGGCCGAAGCGATCGAAATGGCAGCGGCGGCAAATTCAGTAAATGTTTTGGCTTTGATCGATCACGAGCTTCGCTTTCAGCATGGCAGACAGATGGCTTTTGCGATGCTGCGGTTCGGTGAGATCGGAAAGGTTCGTCACGCAAAATGGCATTTTCAGGCGCCGCATCGCGGCGATCCGGCCCGGTCGTGGAACTGGTGGTCGGACAAAGAACAAGGCGGCGGAGCTTTAGGGGCGATAAATTCTCACATCATTGATTCGTTTCACTGGCTTCTTGGAACTAGTATCTCAAGCGTCTTTTGCCAACTGCATACGGTCATTAAAGAACGGCGAGATCAGTCAGGAACGCTAAGGCAAGTTACATCCGATGACGAAGCAAACATGCTGCTCCGTTTCGCTGACAGCGAACTAACTGACGATGCGACGGGCTTAGTTTCAGTTTCGATGACCGAGGGGCCGAAGTATCACAACCGAGTAGATATTTTCGGAACCGATGGCGTTATGAGTATCAGTCATCGCGGCGAGCTTTTTGTCTCCAAGGCCGGTGAGAGTGATTTTAATGAGATCGATGTCGACCTTGGCGAATCGATCCAGGGTGTGCCCGATACCGGGTTTGCACGCGGGTTTATGGCTTTCGCTCCGAAGATCGTGGATGCCGTAAGCAAAGGCGAAAATTTTATAGAAAATGCAGCGACGTTCGAGGACGGTGTGCAAGTTCAGCGTGTACTGGATGCGGCCCGTGAATCGGACGCAACGAAACGCGTTGTCGAGATCTAAGTAAAGGTTAATCTGATTGCCTGTCGGCGTCGTATAACTTGATCTGTCCGTTGGTCGTTATAGTCGGCAGATCACCTTCGTTGAACATCAACCTTTCCCAAATAAGCGGTGATACCGAACCCGGAGTTCCTACTGCCGTGAATTTGAGATTCAGGAGCAAGCCGTTTTCGTTTATCGGCATTGGTCCGTAGATCGCCACTCGCAAAAGTCCCGGTTCCTGCGCATTAGCCACAGCTGTGAGCCCGCGGCTCACTGTACCTGTCAGATCAATAGGGTCGGTCTGCGGCTGTATCACCGACGGATCATACCTAAGATCGAACTCGTACGCAATGACATCCTTATTTGCGACGCCCTGGACGTTCACTGGGATAATGAACTCTTTATCGCCCTGGGTTGCCAAATTTGGCAGTTCTACGGACGCACCTCTTTCCGGGCCTTGATTGACCAGCCGCGCTGCACTGGGCGTCCAGTTACCTGAAACCTCGCCCATCAGCAATCCAATATAATCTTCGCCGGCAAAGTTACTTGTGATCGAAGGATATGTCCTGCTTGTCGGCGAAGACCCAACGGGAAATGTCGGGCCTGGCGGGATAAAGAATCTCCAAGTTCCCGTAATTCCGGTTGTAGGTCCTGACCCTGATGCTACAAATGTCGCGATCTGTGCCGCATCGAATGACGATATGGCTCCGTTGTTGCTCACATCAGCCGTGACTTTTTGATAATCGTTCGTTAGAAGCACAGAACCTGAAACATGCTGTGCGATCCTTGCCGCATCAAGCGATGAAATGCCATTCTGGCCGGTTGTCTTGGACAACGAAACCGTATAAGAACCCGCTCCGAATCCGGTCAGCGTATATTGTCCGGCTGTTGCGCCGGGAGCCGCAGTGGTTGAGCTAACATTCGGCGAGCCCGTTCCGTTGACGGTTACATTCGAAATATACTTCGGCGGAGCCGACGCGTTGCCGTAGGTGACGGTTCCGCTTATTGAAGGAGAGCCAGACGGCGTCGGAGTGTCGGTTGGTGTATTGGTCGCCGTCGATGTTGGGGTTTCGGTAGGCGTGGGGCCTCCGGCTATAGTACCGGTTCCTGTGATCGCAATTGAATATGGACCGCTCGGGCCCGGAGGTGTTCCTCCGGTCGAATAAGCATCAACAACGATGTTGTAAGTTCCGGCTGGCATGTTGGAAATAACCACATGCTCTGCCTCCCCATCTGCATTATCGTCGTCCACTACAATCGCATCAGCTAGTGAATTGCTGCATACATCCGTATATACGATCAACGCAAAGTCATCTGAGCCAGTCGGCGTTAACGTTACGTCAAGGCTGTTGTTCGAGCTAGTGAACGTTACGCTGTAAGCGACATCCGGGCCCGTGCCTGTGCCAAGGAAAACACCGCCTCGAGGAGCTGCTTCGATCGGACCGCCGCCGGTTGCATCACAAGTCGGGCAGCCGGTTACCGTAGGTGCAATAATTGCGACCGGAAGATCATAATTATCTGTCATTCCCAACGTTGTGCCCGCGTCATTATAAGGAAGGGCTCCAATGACGGTCGCGGAGCCGCATGTATCGCCTCCGGCCAATGGACGGAGAGCCGATCTTCGGTTATCGGCAATAATTACCTCTTTCGAGGTTATCAAGGCTGCCACCGCTCTGTAGTGATCTGCACCTATGACAAGACACGCAACCAACAGCAAACAGGCAAGCGTGATCCTCGGCCGGCTCAACCGCTCGATTCGTTCTGATTGTTTTTCTATAAGGTTCAGTGACGGGCTCATGTTACTCGAAAAATCCGTAGGTCCGCGTCGGAGGATGTCTGGACGAATACTTAGATTATACTATACAGCTTAACCACTAAGGAAAATAAGAACTGAATTTATTCAAATAAAAAGGGCGGGGATGAACCCGCCCTTTCTTACTGCTTGATCGACGTCTCTTTAT
>CAZGSC010000053.1:0-19100 GCA_964528325.1 uncultured Chloracidobacterium sp.
TTTTCAAGATAATAAGCGTAATTGCCGCCAAAACTTTGCACCTTGCCGCGATCAACTTCAAAGATACGATCCGTAACGCGGTCGAGAAAATAGCGATCGTGCGTAACGAGCATCAGCGTTCCGGTGTAGCGTGCTAGATACGATTCGAGCCATTCGATCGTGTCGGCGTCGAGGTGATTGGTCGGTTCGTCAAGGATCAGGATGTCTGGTTTGAAGATGAGTTCGTGGGCGAGAGCAACGCGTTTTCGCTGGCCTCCGGAGAGTGCTCCCATCTTTGCCGATGTATCGGTAATGTTTAGTTTTGTAAGCACCGCTCGGGCATTGGCCTCGATCTCCCAGCCGCCGTTCATCTCAAGCTCATGCTGAAGCTCGTCCATTCGTTCAAGTAAACCGGCGTTCTGCATTCCTGCTGCAACGTCGTGACACACCGCCTCGTAATCGCGGATCGTCTGCATCACACCTTTGCTCGAAGCAAAGATCGTTTCAATCACGGTCAGGTTTTCGTCGTATGCGGGATTTTGTGAAAGGTATGCGAGTGTTTTGCCTTTTGCTCGAGTTACTCGTCCGATGTCGGGCACTTCCTGTCCCGCAATGATACGCAAAAGCGTTGTTTTGCCTGAGCCGTTCGCCCCAATGATGCCGATCTTGTCAGTATCTTCGAGGCCGATGGTTACATTCTCAAATAGAGTACCGAAACCGTAATTCTTTGAGATATTTTCGAGCGAGACAATATTCATAAAAAATCTTAGCTAGTCAATCTCCGGTAAATATTCGGCATTCTTTCGGGAAGCGAAAGCACATCGTCAATGATAGTGTAGCCGACGTCGCCGTAAAGGTCTTTTAACTCTGCCTCTGATTCACGGTCGATAGTGATGCAAAACGGAATGACGCCTGCCGTCTTGGACTCGGTAAGGGCTTCGCGAACGTCTTCCCGGGCGTAACGGGCATCGCCGTAATCGTGATCATACGGGCGACCGTCGGTCAGGATTATCAACAGTTTTGTGCGGGCTTCTTGTTTTAGCAATTTGGCAGACGCGTGACGGATCGCGGCTCCGAGACGCGTATTGTTTTGAAACGTTATTCCGCCGATCCGCTTTTCGATGTCGTCGGAATATTTCTCTTCAAAATCCTTTACGACATAAAATTTCACGTTGCGTCGGCCTTCGCTGGTAAAACCGTTGATAGAATACACATCGCCGACTGCCTCGAGAGCTTCGCTCATCAGCACAAGGCCTTCTTTTTCGATCTCAATTATCCGCCGGCCCGGATGCGTGTAAGGCTGAAGCGGATTTCGCGTGATCGTGCGAGCGGTCGATGACGACTGATCGAGCAATATCGAGACCGCGACGTCGCGTTGCTTTCGCAGACGCTTTGTATAGATATTTTCTGATTGCTGCCCGTCGGCTTTGCGGTCAACGACAAAATCGACGAGTGCATTTAGGTCGTAATCTTCACCGTCGAGTTCGCGATTAATGCGAGTCAGATTTTCGGGTTTCATCAACTGAAACTGATGCCTGATCGACGAGATCACGCCACGATAACGCGAGCGCGCCAACTCGACAAAGTTGCGGTCGCCTTGCTTTACCTTTTTCTCGATCACGCGACTCCAGCCGACGCGGTAATCGTTCAATTCGCGATCCCATTCGTCGTAGGCGAAGGCAACGTCGTCAGCTTCTAGTGCCTGTTCAGGCATCTCGTTTTGCGACCAGGCCTCCGAGCCCTGCAAATCGTCGGGTTCGCCTTCGTCGTCGAGGTTGTTCCAGGCGCTGAAAAGATCACGGATGTCCTTTGCCTCTTTTTGTTGTTCGCGTTTAGTTTGATCTTCTGTCACAGCCTCGGCAGCGTCTTTGACGTCGTAGGCAAAATCGCTCTTCTCCTCGGTGTTATCCGATTCGGCGTCCTGCGTCTGTTCTGTCGAAATATTCTGAAACAAGTTATAAACACGGCTCGTCGCCATCAGCGAATCGGCAACAGTCGCGTCCAGCATCATTAAATATGATTCGATCACCGTTTCTATCTCGGACACAACCGTGCCGTAGAATTGCCGTGCATCATCTGTCGCTCCGCCGCAGAGTGTGATCTGAAACAACAGCTCAAACGGCACTTGATGCATCGGCAGATCAAATATGTAAGGACGGTTCGAGCGCAAGAATGATTGCATCAAATCGAGATCTTTGCACAACCCGCGATAGGTTTGCCGCAGGCGTGCGTCAATGCGTGCGTTTTCCATCGTGCCAAAGATCTTTCGCGCGAGACGCGGTTCGGGAAATGCGGTGAGAACGACTTTGTAATCGGAATCTTTAGGAAATTTTTTGCGGCGTTTTTTTACCTCAGCTTGAATTTGCTCACTACTCAGTGCTTTTTCGCCTTTCTGCACATCCTCGATATATCCGGATAGCGAAAAAGCATCAAGTTCGTCTGCAGTGGCCGAATAGAGTTCAGAAAGACTTGCAAACGCGGCCTTGAGGCCTTTGGTGTCGCGTTCGAATGTGCCGAATTCTATCTGGCCTGCGCCGTGAGCGGCAAGCACTTTGTAAAGCCGAAAATCCATTTCGTCGTCGTCAAATTCGGCGACCGACGCGGGCAGATAGATCGTTTTTCCATCGCCGATCCGCGATCCATGCGGCATTGCCGTAAGCGGTGCGATCTCGACCTCTTTGCCTGTCAAAGCCTCGACATACATCCGCAAAATGGATTGTATTTTTTCCAGAGGCAGGCCGATTTGAGTTTTCTGCAAACTCTCGTTCGAGGCACGCGTTTCAAGCGCAAAATAGCTACGACGAGCTTTGGCAGAATCGGCCTCGCTGCTTTGCATACCGTTTTCAACCCATTCTTCAAATTGTTCGATCGAAACTTTTTTTAATGCTGCCGAGCTTGATTTGAATGCGGCGAGAGCACTTTCTGCGTCGGATTCGGCGATCTGTGAGGTCAGTTGCAAAACGCGGCGAATGTCATCCGGCTTCTTTTTATTTAATGCAGCAAAAAACTTCGGCGTCGCTCTTAAAAATGAGATCAGCACAGCATTGCCGTGAACAGCTATTGTTCGTACCAATACACACCAATTGTCGAATGCCGTTTCGGCCGACGCCAGCACATCGCTTCCGGACGAGACAAAATACAACGTGACGCTACCGCCAAATTCAAGGAATTCACCTGCACGCTGCATCAAAAGCACAGCACTCGCGGTATTTAGTTTTGCGAGTGTTTCCGGAAGATTTGCCCACAGATCAGCTGTCATACCGCCTGTGCGGTTCGCAAATTGGGACGCCAGCGACAAAACTGAAACGGCAACAAATGATTTTTCATCACCGAAGCGAAAAAGCGCAGCGGCAACGGCAGGCGTATGTACGAGAAACTCCGAACTATGTTTTGCCGAACGCTGGGCGATCTCGACGGCTAGGTTAAGTACATCAGCGAGCAGCGTTTCGTCTTTGATCTGGCCGGCAATATCCGGAATAAGTCGAAATGTTTCGAGAGCGATCGAACTTGACAGAACAAGCTGCCGCGTACATATCTGAAACACAGCCGCTCGAGCCGGTTCAGGCACACGCTTTAGGCCGGCGACACCATCGGTAAAAAATTTGGCTCCCGTGTCAGCATTTCCCATTGCGAGCCGTCGTCCAAGTTCGCCCCAATGACGCAGATCATCGGCTGAGAGAATTTTTGCGGCTTTGGGCACGGCTTCGACAAATTCTCGACTGACGCGCAGAGACACTCCCGCAAGAGCAGCGCTTATTTCCAAAGCGGCTCGCTTTTTATCACCCGGCAATTGTCCCAGACGACGTGCCAAACCGGTCAATGTCGGCTTGCTCGCCTTTTTATTTTCGGCCACAGGGCAATTTTAAAGGAAAAATGTGAAAGGTGGAAAAGATCAATTATGATGTTCTGCGGCGGCTTCGTTCAATTTAGTATGGTCGAGCAGCTTCGCAAAGTCGTTAAAATGGAACATCGTCTCGTCCTTACAGTGTTCGCAAAAGAATGTAACGTCTTCGCCTAGATACATATCTTTCAGGTGATAAGCGACAAAACAGCCGTAACAGCGCTGAATACGCTTGCCAAATTCTTCTAAAATTTGTTGATTATTTTCCATGAACTGGCCTCCCGCTAACGCGGGCGGTTCTAACTCACTTTACGACACCGCGTTTTGAACTTTCGATAAAATTGGCGAGCAGGTCAACCTCTTTGCAATCCGTAATTTCTTCACGGATCTTTGCAACGGCCTGTGTAGTATTCAATTTCGCTGAGAGCAGCAAATAGAACGCGTGATTAAGCTTTTCGATAGTTTCTTTACTGTAACCGCGGCGTTTTACTCCCAGGCGATTGAGGCCATAGCATTTTGCATGATTACCCTGAATGATCGCGAACGGCAGTGCATCCTTAACGACCACTGAATAACCTCCAACAAATGCCTCGTAACCTATTCGGCAAAACTGATGAACACCGGAATAGGCGCCAACACTTGCCTTGTCAGCTATCTCGACGTGGCCGGCGAGCGTTGCGGCATTTGCCATTATTATTTCATTCCCGAGCTGACAGTCATGGGCAACATGAGACTGCGCCATCAGCAGATTGTTGTCGCCGATCTTTGTAAGTCCGCCGCCGCCTATGGTTCCGCGATGAATGGTGACAAATTCACGGATCTGATTGCGTTTTCCGATCTCGGTACGTGTAGGTTCGCCGCCGTATTTCAGATCCTGCGGAGCAAGGCCGATCGAAACGAAGGGAAACACGTGTGTGTCCTCGCCGATCACAGTTGTGCCGTCAACGACGACATGGGAGTCTAGCCGGACGCGGCCGCGTAGCGTCACATCAGCTCCGACCGAACAAAAAGGCCCAATGTGGCAGTCAGCTCCGATCTTCGCATTTGAACTGACAATTGCAGTGTCGTGTATAAATGTACCCATTAATAACTAGGAGTTTTGAGAATCGCTGCCGACAGACTGCGGCTCAGTTTGCGTATTTTGGCGTGGCCTTTTGACAATAAGCCATGTAAAAATTGCTGCGACCGGAATGGCAAGAAGAAGGCCGAGCAGAGCTCCGCCAACAATAGAACCAAAAAATCCTATGACCCCGTATTTCACATTGCGCTTCACAAATCCCGTGATCAGTGGAACCAAGCCGAACACCAAGCCTATGCCAGCATTGATCAGGCTCGCATAGATCATTATTTCGCGCGAAGTCATCGTTGTAGGATCCATAAGTGTTTACTCCTCAAGCGTTCCTATCGGCAATAATGCTCAATATTTCGGCTTCGGCGGTGACGTGTCCGTCCACCATTGCCACACCTCGCATTTTTTGAACCTTGCTGCCGACCCTTAACGCAGTCACCTCTAGCATGAGCGTATCGCCTGGCACAACGGGGCGACGGAATTTTGCGCTCTCAATCGCGCTGAAAAATGGTATTTTTTTATGCCTGTCATCGAATTCTCGCAAAATAAGGATCGCTCCAACCTGTGCTAGGGCCTCGATCTGCAAAACACCGGGCATAACCGGAGCTCCCGGAAAATGCCCTTCAAAAAAAGGCTCATTTATCGTCACCTGCTTGACGCCGACTATCCGTGTTTTCGGCTCAAGCTCTATCACTTTATCGACAAGCAGAAACGGATAGCGATGCGGCAAGATCTCTTGTATCTGAATTGAGTCTAGAATCGTCATAACACTAGCGTGAATAGACATTATATAGACCAAAAGCCGGTAAATCACAATTCACCGGCTAATGGCATACTCGGATTGCAAACTACTTATCGGTTATTTCGGAACCGCAGTGGTCGCCGTTGCTGCCGGACGAGCGTTGTAATAAGTAATAAAATCCTTTGTGATGTCCGCTGAAGGATCGAAGACGAGAACGGGACTTGGCTGATCAGCAGCTCCAAGGGCCGTAACATCAATGATCACCGCGTATCCCTTCAATTTTGCATAGTCCTGCAAAGCCTGAAGAATGTTGTTAGTGATCGGCCCAATGACTTCGGCTCTACGTTTTTCATATGCTGCTTGAGCTTCCTTCTGCTTAAATTCATATTCGCGCTGAAGCCGCTGGCCTTCTTCCTGCTTTGCCGCAGCCGCTTTCTGATCAACCGGAACAGCTGGATTTCCGGTCATTTTTGCAAGATCGTCACTGATCGACTTAATTTTTATCTGAATCGTTTGCAATTCCAATGCACGGGGCTTCATTTCGGTCTCTACCGCCTTTGATGCGTTTAGAAATTTTGTGATACCTCCCTTTTCATCCCCGAAATCCGAGGTTACGATCCAACCGATCTTGGTTGCCGGAACAGCTTGCGCAAAAGAAGCTGAAGCCATTACAAACAAAAAAACAAAACTTGCCGCAAAAAAACCAATTCTCTTCATTATTTTCGAAAACTCCTTAAACCTACTTACGGTTCGACTGAAACTGCTATCAGTACTACTGTTTGAAACTATTTTTGCCAATATTGTTGCTTATTCTTTCAAAAAAGAATAGCAATCGTAAATAAAAGGACGGCCAAAGTCAATTTCGTTTCGAGCTTCGGATGAAGCCATCCCTAACAACACCCACTGCTAAAGCAGATACTCATCTTTATCGCTAAAAAGTGCGCCCTACCGTAAATCTAATCCCGGAACGTTTGCCAGGCAGAAATATACCCGGCAGTTCTTCTGTAAAGCCGATCTTTGAGTTTGGATTGTAATAATAGAAGATCCGAAACGGGACATTCACGATCGGCACTTGTACCCGCATTTCGACGCCGACGCTCGATTTGAAGTTGGTGAACTTACCAAATTTAGTGTCATCAACTCTCAAAAGTGAATTCTGCTGCACATCTCCGCGTAAGTATAGCTGCTGAACCTGCGGAGAAAGACTCGTCGGGCAGCCAAATCTGTTTCCGCGGCAAAACTCATTGATATAATCGGTTTTTGTCATTACCCGGTTACGGTAAAACAAGATGCTGCCAAAACTGCTTTCAAGAACTGGCGTATTGATCAGGCCTAAAGCTGTCAACCGTGACGCTCCGATAAAAGTATCATCCGCCAAGAATTCGCTATTGATGACCTGGTTACCTGTTTTTCTCAAGTTAAAGACGGTGCCAACGTCTGTAAAGAGAGCCATGGTTACGGGGCCAAAAATCGGTATTCGATATTCAAAGTTTCCCAGGATCTCAGTGTCTCCGCCAATAAAGCGATAATTTCGTGAGAATAATGCAGGATTCGCTCCGCTGTACCCTGTTAGCTGGCCAATGGAGATGAGTTCATCTCGCGTTCGAGTATCCAGTCCCGTGTTGGTATCCGCCGTTCCCGAAGGATTTGTCGCGACAACTACATTTCGGCTCGTAATATATGTGTCGAACGGTGCAACCGGGCTGATCGCACGGCCTTCGTATCCGCGAATATCATTTTCGCTGCCCAGAAAATATCGGGAATAGGCCGGCACGCCCCCAATATAACCGATCGAATTCGCATTTCTGACCTTGTCGGTTATGGACCATGATCCGATCGTTCCGGCCTGAAAACGAAATGCAAATACTTGAGGCTCCTTAGATTTTTTATTTCTAACCGGGATAAACTGTGAATACTGGATGCTTGGTTGGTATGTTCGGACATCGCCACCAAGTCCCGCAAAACCCAGTGAAATAGAAAGTTGTTTGCCGCCGACAGTATCGATACCGTTCTTAGCCGGCTGACGCGTATCGTAAACAAATGAACCTGTGATCTGGCTCGTAATAATATTTGGCTGGCGATATAGAACGGGTATCGTTGCCGCCGGATCTGCCGAAGAATTCACCTCAGGATCGGCTATGCTGGTCGATGATAATTGATAGGTCAATCCGATACGCGAAAACTGAGTGAACCTTCGTTTCTTAAAGAAGATCTCTGATAGCGGAGCGGTAGCAAAAATAGATCCGCCAAACGTAGATTGTGTAAATAGGTTGGCTTCGTCAGTGGTCACGGTACCGAATGGGTCGAACAGCGAATTCAAAACATCTGTGTTTTGCGTCAAAAATGTCCCTTCCCCAAAGAACTTATAGCGGCTCGAAAACAACGAAAACCCGACCGATATCGGGCGGTCGCGAAAATACGGCTCCTGATAACTAAACTGGAAACTTTGCTGCCGGTTTCCTGCGCCGAAGTTGAACGACAACACCTCACCACGTCCGGCAAGGTTATTTGTCGAATATTCGAGGCCGAAGAACGAACCTCCAATTCCTGAAATTCCGCCGTTGAATGATATCTGTTGTCGGCCTTTTTCCTTGACCTTTACTATCAGATCGACATCACCTTTTTCTTCGTCGGTGCGAAACTCGACATCCTGATCCTTATCGAGCGGATCGAAGTACTGAGTTTGATTTAGACGGGCAACCGATATTTCGAGGTAGTTCTGATTGTAAATATCGCCTTCGTTCAGCAGGAACTCGCGCCGCATCACTTTATCACGAGTAAATGTGTTACCACTGAATTCGAGACGGCGAAGTGTAAATTGCTTGCCTTCGTCGATGGTGATCGTTATGTCGGCAATACCTTCAGTCGGATTTGTAGGATTGTCCTTAAAGACAGGCTCAAATTCAGCATTGTATTGCACAAAACCCTGCGAGCCGTATACCTTTTTCAAATCTTCATAGACTGCCTCCTGCAAACGCCTGCCGTCGGCTATCTCGCCCTTTTTTAGGCCAACATATGAAAGCACCTGCTGTTCAGAGAAGATAGAATTTCCCTCAACCTTCAATTCGCCTACGCGAAAAACCTTTCCCTCTGTAACGGGAACTTTAATTTTCAGAGTGTCGTCCTTAGAGGTAATGACAGGCAATGGAAAACTGCCGATCAGCGGCGGGCCGGTTCGTTTGAAACCTAATCCAACGACCTCCGGCTCACCGATCCGCGCTTGAAAATAACCTTTCGAGAACATGTAAGAGCGGACATTCTTTTGCAGGTCATATTGCAGTTTTCTCAGGTCCAGAATGTCCATACCTTTGATCCGCGAGATCAGGCCGGTTTCTTTTACCAGAAGAAGCGCTCCGCGAAGTTCGCCATCCTTAAAATGCTGATTTCCCTCAAAATCGATCTGGACGATGCGCGAACGATTTCCCTGATCGACGTCGAATGTTACGGCGATCGATGTAGCGGAAACATCTTCCTCTTTGACTGTCACCTTGGCGTTCGGATAGCCCTTAGCGGCGAGCATCTCACGGAGTGTTCGTATGGCCGCTCGGGTTTTCACAGGATCGTAAACGGCCTCCTTCGAAATGCCGACACGTTTTTCGCGAAATTCTTTCAAGATATCGGATTCGGTAAGAGCTTTCGCCCCTTTGAACTGAAGGTCGCGGATGATAGGCAATTCACGGACCTCAAATATCACATTGACGCCGCCGTGAATCCCGTCTTCGGTCAAAACACGAGTTGCGGTCTTATCGAAAAAATTGAGTGAGAGCAGTTCTTTTAAGTCACGCTCCAGCGCAGTTGGATCATACACATCGCCGGCGCGGGTTTTGATGTAATAGAGAAGATCTTCGTCACGGAGTCGACGATTGCCCTGAATATCAACACTTTCGACCACCTGCTGCATTGCGGTTGTTGCAAGATCACGCCGCGCAGGACGGTAATTGTTGGCCTTGGCCATAGCTGGAAACGCCAAAATTGCCGTAACCAGGACAACAAATCCGAGTGAGCGTGAGATAAACATAAAAAATGCCAAACTTCCTGCTGAGCGCAAATTAATTAAAGATTGTGATCGCTTTGCCGGACGGTACTTAACGGACATGAAAACAGACAAAACCACCAAAAACGCTTTCCAATGGTTGATTTTACTTGCCTTTAAGATTCGCGCGGCCTCTCAAACGTTGCCTCTTTGGGCTGTCGATCAAGGTTCAAATTATACAGGTTAACCCGCAGAAATAAAAAAGCGGCCGATCTCGAATTCGGCCGCCGGTCTTCGCTACAAACGAAATGTGGTCATAACGGGAGAACTTCAACACGCCGGTTAACCTCTTCCCAATTCACATTTGTCAGAAAGGCATCAACATATTTTGCAGCCGCTGCACCGTAATCCATCTGATATGCGTGTTCGTACATATCTAACACGAGCAGAGGAATGGTGAACGGCGGATTCGTCGTATGGTCCAGTGAAATGTAATTGTGCACTTCCTTGGTATGCTGGTTATACCCAAGTACCGTCCAACCTGAACCGCCTGAAAGAGCATTTCCAGTCCGTTTGAATTCAGATTCCCACGCCTCATAGCTGCCAAACCACTTTTCGATCAGTTTTTTGGCTTTACCGTCGGCCTTTCCATTGCCGCCAAGATTTGCGAAATAATGTTCATGCAGAACGATCGAACCGGTGCGGATAAGCTCCTGCCGTTTCAGATCGCCATAGATATAAGCCGGCAGGTCTTTCTCTTTTGAAAGCGTGATGAGGCGTTGTTCTACCACATTCAAAGCCTTGACCGCTCCGACGTAATTGTTATCGTGGTGTGACGTTATAAGTTTTTCGGAAATGCCGTTGAGCTTAGTCGGGTTAAACGGCAAAGGCTTAGGCGTATGTTTTCCGGCAAATGCCATGGGCAATGCCTCTTGTGCCTGTGCCTCGACAGAGTTATTGAGCGTCAAGACACCTGCACCAACCGCCAATACACCCGAGATCGCTTCTCTGCGTGAAATATTCTTCATAGAATGGGCCTCCGTAAACCAATTATAGACCTAAGTGTGATGAGTCGCACCTCGACCAAGGCGTCAGGCAGCAGATTATTATTTATTAAATCGGCAGAACAGAAGGATCGACGGAAAGGATATTAGGCTTTCTGCGTAAGTTCCTTCTCTTTCTTTTTGGTGCGGACCTCGCAAAAAGTGAGTTTGTCGTTTACGGCAGAAATCTGTATCGTGCTTGCATCGTTGATCTGGCCTTGGATAAGTCCTTCTGAGAGTTCATCTTCCACATATTTTTGGAGAGCACGCTTTAATGGGCGCGCGCCGTATTTGCGGTCTGAGCAGGTTTTGTCGATAAGCCACTTGCGAGCAGAATCGTTGAGAATGATCTTCAGCGCACGGTTTTCGACGATCTTGTTCAGCCTAACAACCTGTAGATCTATTATCTGCAGAAGATCTTCGTCCGAAAGCTCGTCAAAGATAATAATTTCGTCGAGGCGATTGATAAATTCGGGGGCGAAGGTCTGTTTGACCTGTGACATCACCTCTTCTTCCATCCGTTCGCGAGACGTGTCGGCACTAGCCTGAAAACCAAGTGACGTGCGTTTTTGAATGACCCTTGCTCCGAGATTTGAGGTCATTATAAAGATCGCGTGTTTACAATCGACCGTCTGTCCGAGCGCATCGGTAAGCACCCCATCCTCAAAAACCTGCAGCAGAACATTGAAAAGATCAGGGTGTGCCTTTTCAATCTCGTCAAACAAAACGACCGCATACGGCGAGCGTCGGAGTTTTTCGGTAAGCTGGCCGCCTTCTTCGTGGCCGACATATCCGGGAGGCGAGCCGATAAATTTCGAGACCGAGTGTTTCTCCATAAATTCGCTCATATCAAAGCGAATAAGCGAACGCTCCGAGCCGAATAGATATTCGGCGATAGATCTTGCAACCTCAGTTTTGCCGACGCCAGTCGGCCCGAGAAAGAGAAATGAACCAACCGGACGGCTGGGATTTTTGAGGCCGGCACGCGAACGGCGTATCGCACGAGCGAGTGCCGAAATTGCCGGGCGCTGCGAAATAATTCGTTCGTGCAGAGCCGTTTCGATAGTTAATAATTTTTCGGCTTCCTGCTGTTTGACGGACATAACGGGAACGCCGGTCCAGCGAGCGATCACTTCGTCAACGTCGTCTTTTGTGACCTCGACGGCGAAGAATGTTTCTTCCAACGAACGCAACTCGTATGAGATCAGTTGATCTTCGTTGGCGGCGGCGCGTTTCCAATTTTCGACGGTTTCTTTCCACGACGGCTCGCCCCGATTTTCATGCTGGTAACGCAGTTTGGCCCTTGCTCCAGCTTCGTCGAGCACATCGATTGCCTTATCAGGCAAAAAGCGGTCGGCAATGTATCGGCTCGACTGTGTAATAGCTGCGGCAAGAGCTTCCTTAGTATAGCGAAGCTGATGAAACGCTTCGTAACGCTCGACTACGCCCTGTATGATCACCAGCGCTTCTGCCTCAGTCGGCGGTTCGATCTTTACAGCCTGAAAACGGCGCTCAAGGGCACGGTCTTTTTCGATGGTCTTTCGATATTCATTCGGAGTTGTCGCCCCGATACATTGAATGTCGCCGCGTGAAAGGGCGGGTTTTAAGATGTTGGCGGCATCAAGTGTGCCTTCGGCCGAGCCTGCCCCAACGAGCGTGTGCAACTCATCGATGAATACAATATTCTCGCTGCTCTCTTTCAGCTCGGCCATTATCTTTTTAAGGCGTTCCTCAAACTGGCCGCGATATTTCGTACCAGCAACGACAAGCGACAGGTCAAGCGATAATATTCGCTTGCTCTCAAGAAACGTCGGAACATCCTTATCGACTATCCGTTGAGCAAGGCCCTCGACGATCGCGGTTTTGCCTACACCGGATTCGCCTATGAGAACAGGATTGTTTTTTGATCGACGACAGAGGATCTCAATAATGCGTTCCATCTCATCCTCTCGCCCAACAAGCGGATCGAGCCGCCCTTCGGCTGCCTCAACAGTAAGATCGCGGGTGAATTCCAGTAAACCGGGAGTCTTCGAATTTTCTTTGGTTGCCGCAAGCACGCCGGGTATGCCGCTCTGTTGTGACATTTCGTCGCGTACGTCATTAAGACGCAGCCCGTAGCCAAAAAGTATCTCTGCCGCTACGCTCTTTTCTTCGCGAACGATTCCCAAAAGAAGATGCTCGGGGCCGATATGACGATTCTTTAACTGACGGCTTTCGTCGTTTGCGTAAAAGAGAATCTGTTTGGTTGAGTTTGAGAGGTGAAGCTCTGATGATTGCGGGATTCTATCGCGAACGACGATCCTCTCTTCAATATCGCGGCGGATACTGTCAACTGTAAGCGGGTGTCTGAACGGAAAGAAACGGGCCGAGAGAGTCTTGTCCTCGCGCATAAGGCCAAGCAAAATGTGCTCGGGTGCGATAACCTGGGAACCGTATTGAAGAGCTTCGTATCGGGCAAAAAAGATCACCCGCCGGGACCGCTCAGTATAGCGTTCAAACATAGGATTCTATTCGCGGCACTTACGTTAACGGACAACATTATAACGGAAAGTGAACGGACAACAACAATTATTTCAAATGTCGGATCTTACAAGCTTGCGTAATATATAGTTGGAAGGGCGCAGGAAATCCACAAGAAAATCAACTATTTACTGTCAAAAACGAAAAAAAATTACGAAACCTAATTTGCCATTCTCGAATGAGCGTCTATGTCGATGTTCTCGTCCACCGCAAACTCGCGCACGATCGCCTCATCTTTGTTGGTAATACTGCGAAGTATCTTTCCTGCGGGGGCAAGTTCGACACGCGAGGTAATAATGCGCGAAACGCGTCGAGGAAGGAATTTTGGGGCAATATTTGCTATCGAATCGGCTAATCCAACAATATCGCCACCGCCCGACCAGTGTTCGCGAACAACAGTTTCGTCACTGCGATTGACCAACCGCAGAAGAACCAAAGCCACGACATAAAGGTCGTCAACCTGTCCGATAAATGGGAAAACATCGGGGATAAAATCGAGCGGCGAAATAACATACGCGATCGCTGCTACGAATAGTGCCTTTTCAGCAGTCGAAACACGAGCATCCTTAAGCAAGCGGCCCAAAAGCATCACCATGTTTGGCAAAAACATGAGAAAGCTGCGCAAGCGGCCTTTTAGTTCATTCTTTTCTTGGCGTTTAATTTTATTTTTTGGCTCTTTGTGTTTGCCCATGTCTTTCTAGTCCAACCCACGTGCTTTCAGTCTAAAAATAACCGGTGCTTTGTGCAAGTTTCACTGTCGCAGGTTGTATGGTAAATTCAAAGACAGTTAAAGATGATCCTGGAAAAGATCCGCGAGCGTGCTGCCGCCGATATACAGCATATTATCCTACCGGAGGGCGAAGACGTTCGCACCGTTCAGGCTGCAGCTATCTGCACTGGTGGTCGCATAGCAAAGATCACACTTTTAGGCAGCGAGGAAAAGATCAGGTCGCTGGCTTCAGAGTCCGGAGCTAATCTAAACGGCATCGAGATACTTGACCATCGCAAGTCGCACGATTTTGGCAAACTTGCGACGCTCTATCATCAAATGCGCCGTGCAAAAGGCGTCACGCTCGAAGAAGCCGAGCAAACCGTAAAAGATCCGCTCTATTTTGGCAATCTGATGGTTCGCGAGGGCCAGGCTGACGGCTCGGTCGCCGGTGCGACAAATACGACGGCTCATACTGTCGCGGCAGCGCTGCGATGCATCGGCGTAAGGCAGGGCATGAAAACCGTTTCGAGTTTCTTCCTTATGGTCGTGCCGGATAAGAATTTTGGTGAGAAAGGTGCAATGATCTATGCCGATTGCGGTGTCGTCATCGATCCGGATGTAGGCGAACTTGCCGAGATCGCTATCGCATCGGCGGATTCGTGCCGAGCCCTTTTGCAGGCCGTACCGCGTGTTGCGATGCTGTCGTTTTCAACAAAGGGTAGCGCCCAGCACAAGCTGATCGAAAAAGTTGTCGAAGCGACAAAGACAGTAAAAGAGCGAATGCCCAACCTAGCCATCGACGGGGAACTGCAGGCAGACGCCGCTCTCGTCAAATCCGTCGGCGATTCAAAAGCCCCCGGCTCACCGGTCGCAGGTCGAGCAAACGTGCTGATCTTCCCCGATCTCAATGCCGGCAACATCGCCTACAAACTAACTGAACGCCTCACTGGCGGCACTGCCATCGGCCCGATCCTCCAAGGCCTTGACCGCCCCTGCAACGACCTCTCTCGCGGCTGCAAGGCTGAGGACATTGTCGATGCCGTCGCGATCACAGCCGTACAGTCGCAAGCGAGAAAAAATATTTGAAGCTGGATTCCTTGCAACGACCCACCTAAAGTTTATTCTTCTCCCGTTCCTTCGTTGCTTTTACCTGGCGTAGGAATTCCGCATCGGTCATTATGCGGACAACGCCTTGGTCGGTGTGAATGCGGCCTTCATCACCTTCGTCACGGCGGACCACCTCATACCGAACGCGAAGTCCCGGTAGGTCCCATTCCGGCTCGTTTACGTTGAACGGATTCCCGGTATCCGGCGTGATGATCCCGGCCTTGGTGCGAGTAGGTTTTCCGAATTTTGCGGTTAGGTCACGCGTTACCGCGTTAACTGAATTCCGTCCATTTGTCAGCAAAGTGATTCCGTCCAACCTGCCATCGTGGATCGAAATGTATGCCGAGCAACCCGTTACCCATGACGGACAATTATCCGTTCCGAGCGTTACAACGTTAGGAGTCGAGGTATCAAGATCAATTCCGATACCTTTTAACACGCTTTCTACCATTTCCGATCCCCCGTAAACACAATTCTCTGCCATCATCGAAAATGTGGGGCATTTAGGCAGCACTACAGCCTCGCCAAACTTCAGACCGACGACCGTCATGTGCGACTCGGATGCCTTTGCAGTTGAAGTGCCCACCGCAGCGCCCTTGTTTCCTAAAGCGGCGGTCGCGGCCGTCTGCGCTGGAACAGGCTTTCTTATCCAGGCGTAATAGTCAATGCGGAATTTGGGTGAAAAGAATTGCGTGAGAAGGCCGTCGAAGAAAGCTGCGTCCTTTTCGTATTTCGTCTCGAGTGGACGGAAACGCGGGTCGCGCCCGGCAGGCGGAACTTCATCAATACTATATCTCGTAATGGCGCCGGAATACCGGTACTGAACTGTCTGAGCGGCAGGCGGCATATCATAATAGCCGCCGTTGGGAGCCTTCACCAGATCTTCCTTGATCATATCGTTGATCCGCCAAAGCGCGGCCATAAAACGTGCGTAGCTGTCCACGTCATCATTTCCCTTCGTCGCCATTCTTACCTTTTCGACGGACGGGAACTGGCTAAGATATGAAGGATTGGTGATTAATGGGCTCTGCGCCAACAAGGTTGCGGCAAATACCAACATCAGAACCACTAAAACAGGAATTCTCGATCGCTTTTTCATATCCCCTCCAGTGAAATTATGAAATTCGTTTAACGGCAAAAATACTCGATTTGGCAGTTGCGCGATATCATAGCGCAAATTGGAAATTTGCCGCAACTAATCACTTATGCGTTGGATGGCCCGTCAGGGATCCGGACGTATGCTCTCTCGGCCCGCTCCTCCAAGGCCTTGACCGCCCCTGCAACGATCTCTCTCGCGGCTGCAAGGCCTAAGACATTGTCGATGCTGTTGCTGATCACGGCGGTCCAATCGCAAGCACGAAGATCCAAGCAAGAACGAGCGTGACGGCGTCACTTCATTCCCTTTATCCAGCCGTTTAGGTTTGTCTGGCTAAATGCCCCTAGTGCGACAAGTTTTTCGTACATCGCTACGGCTTCAGGTTTCTTACCCAGGCGGACATAACACATCCCCGCATAATAAACGAGTTCTGCATCGTCCGGTGTCTTCTTTAACCCATCGAGAAATAAAACGAGTGCGTCCGTATATTGGCGACCGTGGTACTGTGCCCTGGCAATGTAAAATTGAAGCTTGGGATAATCGGGCTTAAGACGCTGGACACTCTGGAATTCGGTGAGAGCATCCTTTGGACGAGACTCCAGAATAAGCTCGCCAAGCGCAAAGTGAGCATCAGCTAAAGTTACGGCTTTGGGTTTAAGGGTGATACATTTTTGAAATGCGGCGATAGCTTCGTCAAATTTTAAAAGGCCCCTTTTTGCAATCCCGAGTCCATAGTAGATCTCAGGATCATTTGCGTTTAAGGCGAGTGCCTTTTCATACGCGGACAGTGAGGGCGTTGGCAGATTTCTTGCCGCATAGGCGGCTCCCAATCCTTTTTGTGCCGCTAACAGATCCGGTTTCATTTGGGCTGCCTTAATAAAATCTTCAGTCGCTCCAAAATAATTCTTCGTTGCAAATAGTTTTTCACCTCGTGTGACAAATTCCTCAGCAGTCTTCGGTTCGGGCCCCACATCTATATGAGCCAAAAGATCAGCAGCCTTCCCTTTGTCGAGAACGGCAAGCTTATTATGAACGGTGATTGCGTCCGTTTTGCGCTCTAACTCGACATATGTATCGCCTAGATTGAGCTGGTAGACGGCGTTGTCAGGCTTAAGCTTGACCGCGCTCTCGTAAGCAGCGAGCGCTGCAGCATACTGTTTCAACAGATAACGGCTCACGCCGAGCATATTCAGAGCGTAGTCGTATTTAGGATCGATGCGCACTGCTTCGCTATACGACAATCCGGCCTTGTCATACTGTTTGAGAGCGAAATAACTGTTGCCGAGGCTTGCATGATAGACGGCGTCGTTGGGCTTGAGCTTGATTGCTGCTTGATACGCTGCGACCGCTTCCGCGTATTGCTTGAGCAAGTATTTGGAATTACCGAGCTTTGTGAAGGCCTGGGCGTAATCGGGCTTTAGGCGCACAGCTTCTTGAAATGCAGGTATCGCCTTGGCATATTGTTTTTGCTCGTAGTAAGTGTCCCCGATCCATTCGTAAATAAAATGAGGATTTTCCGTCTTTAACTGCAGGGATCTTTCAAAGGCTGCGATCGCCTCCGGGTATTGTTTAAGCTGGTAGTGCGACCTTCCGGCCTGAAAGCAACCATTAGCAAGATCAGGCTGTAGCCGCAAAGCCTCTTTAAACGACGCAAGAGCTTTTTCGTAATTTTTTGCTTCGTAGAATTTCAGCCCCTCATTGAGGCTAATTTCAGCAGGTGTCCGCTGTTTTGTGGCGGCAGCGGTCGTCGCGGGCTTTGTGATCTCATCGAGCAACTCATTTGCAAGTTTTGGATCAACCGGAACAAGCGCGTTATACACCTTCATCGCCTCGTCTTTTTGCCCGCCGCCGACATAAGCTGTACCCGAATTCTTACGGTAAATAGTTGTTTTTGGATCGAGACGTGCGGCCTGATCAAAAAAGATCACCGCATTTGAATAGTCCTTTAAGGCAAAGTATGCGAGGCCCATCTTATTGAAACCTTCCGCATAATCCGGCTTTACTCGTACAGCCTCGCGATAGGAGGAAAACGCCTTTTCGTTTTGTCCGAGGGCTCGCTTACAATCGCCGATCCAAGCGTAAACAACATGCGGATTCGCCACGTTAAGCTGTAGTGCTCGTTCAAACGCAGCATTGGCTACCGTGTATTCCTTTAGGTTGTACTGTGCTACGCCGACTTGGTAAAACGCTATTGCGTGTCGCGGATCAAGCTGGAGAACTTCTTTAAATTCGACCATCGCCCCGCTGTAGTCCTTTGATTTCATTAGCGCCAGTCCACGCGACAATGCCTGGTTTGCAGCGGCCGAAACGTTGTTAGTCGTACCGTTTTGTCCTGTGCCGCTCGCGACGGTGGAATCAACACAAGACTGCAATCTCACTGCAACTTCGGACTTTAGCATCGAAGCAAAAACCGCAATATCAGCCACGCGTCTGGGACGATCCGGAAATTCAACCTGGCAATAATTTTGGTCCGGCGGCACCTGTTGCCCGTTGTCGTTCCGGCAATACCTCACAACAATGCGTTCATTGCCGCATTTGTATTCGAGGTCAACTTCACCTTCGACGGCCACCGCGTCGAGCGCACGCGCGGGGTGCGCACGCTGACCCACGCCGAGCTGCTGCACGGCGACGTCAGCCTCGCCTACGTCTCGAAACTGATGCGCCGCCACTACCCCGACACCGACTACATCAAGAAGGTGCTGCAGAGCATCTGGCACATGGTCAACAACGCGCAGGAGATCTACGTCGTCGGCAAGGTGCTCGACGACGACACGGTGATGGGCGGCACCGGCTGGGGAGCGGAATTCGCCAAGCTGTGCAACAAGCCGGTCTACGTCTTCGATCAGGAGCGCGACGGCTGGCGCGAATGGAAGGGGACCGCCTGGCAGGCCGCCGCGGCACCGGTGATCACCCATCCGCACTTCGCCGGCACCGGCACCCGCCACCTGCAGCCCAACGGCCTGGCGGCGATCGAGGCGCTCTACGCGCGCTCGTTCGGCGGCTGAGGCAGGGCGGCGC
>CAZGSC010000054.1:0-18850 GCA_964528325.1 uncultured Chloracidobacterium sp.
ACGCACCTGAACCGCATTTTCGACGTCGCCGACAAATTGACGTGGGTCGGCATCGGACAGCTTGGAAAGATGATCTCGTTTTTCAAGGATCAAGGCGTCACTCATGCTGTTATGGCCGGACAGGTCAAGCATGTGCAAATATTTTCGAGTGCTCTGCCCGATCTGCGAATGGTAAAAATGCTTTGGAATCTGCCGCGTCGAAACACCGATGCACTGATCGGAGGCGTCGCTAATGAACTTGCCAAAGAAGGGATCGAATTGATCGATTCAACATACTTTATCAAAGATATGCTCGCTCCCGAAGGCGTTCTGACAAAACGAAAACCAAGCGATACTGAGCGTGAAAATGTAGAATACGGATTGCACATCGCCGACGAGATCGCCCGGCTCGACCTCGGTCAAACTATCGTCGTCAGGGCAAAAGCATGTGTCGCGATCGAGGCAATGGAAGGCACGGATGCAACAATTCGACGCGCAGGCGAGCTTGCTAACGGAAAACTTACGGTAGTCAAAGTCGCAAAACCCGATCAGGATATGCGTTTTGACGTTCCGGTGGTCGGCGTTCCGACGATCAGAACTATAATCGACGCAGGAGCGACTTGCCTGTCGATAACTGCAAACAAAACCATCATCTTTGACCGTGATGAAATGCTCGATCTCGCAAATGCCAATAAAATTTGTATCGTCGGCTCAAGCCGCGAAACAAATCCTCTCGCTCCCGCGTAATAACGAAAGAATCTCACCACTGAGCACACAGAGCGAGAAAAAGTTCGATAAAATGAAAGACCCTCACCTGAATATCTATGTGTTCTCTGTGGCTATTATTTTTTGAGGAAGAAAATGAAAAGAAATCTGTTTGCATTCATATTACTCTTAACTTTTGTCTTTCAATCGGTCGCACAGACGGCTGCTATCAAGGTCACGCCTGAAGAAAGGAAGATCGCCGAAGGCGTTACCGCAAAACAGTTGAGTGATTACTTGTATTTTGTCGCATCCGATGAGATGGAAGGCCGCGACACACCGTCACGCGGCCTCGACACCGTCGCAAAATTCATCGGTATGAACCTCTCAAAGTGGGGCTTCAAACCGGCCGGTGACAACGGGACGTTTTATCAGAAGATCGCGATCCGGTCAGAGTCGGTTGACCCATCAAAGAATACACTACAAATTGGAGGCCAGAATTTTACGGCACTTGACGACTTCTTTCGATTATCGGGAAATACTTCGGTAAATGCGCCGCTCGTATTTGTACGTGACGGCTGGATGGTGAGATCAAAAGGTGTCGACGCGTTTAAGGGCGTGGATGTAAAGGACAAGATCATCGTCGTTTACGGCCAGGGCTTTCCGAGGGGTTCGAGGGCAACCACTTTGCCAGCCGGCGTTACGGAAGATGACCTGAAAGGAGCAAAAGGCACGGATTGGGCCGACCCGCTGACTTATGCCAAAAATAGCGGCGCAAAGGGCATGATCCTCGTCGCATCGCCGCAGGCGCAAGAGGCATGGTCGCAACTGAGAAACTTTATTGGGCGCAGCACTTCGTATCCGGAAAAATTACGCGATGCTCCAGCCGACCAGAACGATTTTCCAGTGGTGTTGGTTTCGAGCAAAGTAGGCGAGGCGATCTTTGCGAACGAATCGGCTAATAAGGATTCTGCGGCTGCTTTTGCGTTAGACAAATCGGGTTCAATGAGTGTAGCCAGCCACGTTGAAACAAAGTGGACGCAAAACGTCGTCGCTCTCTGGGAAGGCAGTGATCCCGTTTTGAAAAGCGAAATGGTCGCTATCGGAGCACACTATGACCATGTCGGCACAAATCCAAATGCCAACGGACCAGACAAGATATGGAACGGAGCTGACGACGACGGATCAGGCACAGTGGCTGTTCTTTCGATAGCGGAGGCTCTTGCAAAAGCACCGAAGAGACCAAAGCGCTCAGTTCTTTTTGTATGGCATTGCGGCGAAGAAAAGGGCCTGTGGGGCAGCGAGTATTTCAACAAATTCCCGACCGTAGACATAAAAAAGGTCACCGCACAGCTTAATATCGATATGATCGGCCGCAGCCGAAAGGCCGATGACACAAATCCAAAAAACAAAAACTTAACTGATGACAATTCGATCTTTGTGATCGGTTCTGAAATGATGAGTTCGTCGCTCGGTTCGATAGTGAAAGCCTCAAACGCCGGCTATCTGAAACTGACATACGATTACAAATATGATGACCCAAAGGATCCAGAGAGATTCTTTTACCGCTCGGATCATTTCAACTATGCCCTAAATGGTATTCCGATCGCGTTCTGGTTTGACGGCGTTCACGAAGATTATCATCAACCGGGTGACGAGCCGCAGAAGATCGACTACGGCAAAATGGAAAAAGTGGCGCGGACCATTTTTATCACGCTGTGGGAATTGACCGACCTCAAAGAAAGACCGGCTGTCGACAAGAAACTTCCGCCGGAACTCACCCACAGGTAAGCCAGGATAAAAGAACAAAGGCAAAACTATCCGGTTTTGCCTTTTACTTTTTACTTTTTACTTTTTCACTTTGGTTTGTCGGTACGCTTCAGATTTGCTCAAACCAAATTCTTTTGCGGCCTTCTTTAATGCAGATCTTGGATCGAGGCCTTCTCTCTCGAGTTTGGTGATGCGTTCTGCGAGTGTGGCTTCCGGGGTATTACAGCTAAAGGCGAAACTGTGACTCGCATCGCCCTTACCTCGCTCAATTACCAAAACTATCTCGCCTTTGACCTTAATTTTCGAATAATTTTGCGCAAGTTCGCTGAGGCATCCGCGAACGATCTCTTCGTGGAGCTTGGTCAGTTCGCGGGCAATTGACGCCTGCCGCGCACCAAGTATTTCATAACAATCGACAAGAGATCTGGCGAGGCGATGCGGAGCTTCGTAGAAAATGAGCGTCGCGGGAATATCCTTCAGCTCTTCGAGCCGCTTTCGTCTCTCACCTTTTTTCGGCGGAAGGAACCCGCCAAAAAACAGCGAGTCAGTAGCAATGCCTGATGCAACGACGGCGTTAACAAACGCAGCGGCACCTGGAATCGGAACGACTGATGAGCCGATCTCGATAGCACGCTGAACGATACGAAATGCGGGATCGCAGATGCCCGGAGTTCCCGCATCTGAGACAATTGCGATCGATTCGCCATTAATAAGCCGATCGACAAGTTCCTCTGCCCGTTCCTGCTCGTTGTGTTCGTGATAGCTTACTGTCCGATTCGAAATGCGAAAATGATTGAGCAGATTGCGCGTATGCCGTGTATCTTCGCATGCGATGAGATCGACAGAGCGTAGTGTTTCGAGCGCACGCAAAGTTATGTCCTGCAGATTTCCGATAGGCGTGGCGACCAGATAGAGCGTTCCGAGCATAATGAGACTATAGCCACAAAAAGCACAAAAAAACAAAAAAGCCTGCATCATTTGGACGCAGGCTTTTGAGTCGTCAAATCAAACCACTAGAACGGCCACCAGTTCGGCTTGTTATTCCATCCGCCATTGTTGTTGCCCCATCCGCGATTGCCGCGACCGCGGTTATTATTGTTGCCATAGCCGATTCCGAGCCTGCGGAGGTCATTGCGAATTGCCGACCACTGATTCTGGACGTTATAGCTCAAGTCAGATCGCGAGATCGCACGGTCAAGCTGTGAAGCAGTGTCCATTACGCGCCGGACCTCGTTGTCGTTGCGGTTATAGTACGAACTGTCTAGATCGTTGACCGCGTCCTTGAAACTGCGAGCAAGATCGTTGACCTGATCTTCGCGGTTGCTGCCGTTGTAACGGCCGCGATCGAGTTCGCGGTCTATCTGTTTTTGAAGCTGCTTGCTGCGGCTCTTGAGGTCGCGAAGCGTCGACCGCATATCGCCATAATTCCCGTTGTTGCCGTACTGGCCGTTATTATAGCCGCCATTTCTGCCATAAGGATCATATTGGCCGTACTGAGCAGAAGCAATCGCCGGAAGGCCAAGTAGCAAAAGTGCAAATGCTGCAGTCGAGATCAAAATATTAATACGTTTCATTGTTTTCTCCCTTTTCATAAAACTAGGCAATGAGTTGGCCATTGCTCAATTGGGTCAAGTGCAAAGTGTGTGCCAAACCCGATCGATTTTTAGTTGAAAACAATAAACCCTCTGTTTCCAGAGGGTTGCGAGATACCAATTTTGTGTTTAAATGTCTGAATGAACTCTACCGACGTACTGACTGCTCCAAATCGTCGATCTTGTGTTGCCAATCGTTTACACGTTCGACCATGCTGTCTGTACTTTTTTGCTGATGGCTGACAACGCGGCCGGCGAGAGCGTTCGCAGCACAGACCCGTCCGCCAGTCGCGACTTTGCCGTTGAGAGAATCGAGTTTGTCGGCAGTCTTTAAAATGCGATCACGGAGTTTCTCAATTGAGATCTTTGGTTCGTTAGCAATTACTAATGCGGCGACTCCAGAAACATACGGCGTTGCCATCGACGTTCCCGAAGCCTCGCGATAATTGTCGCCCAGCCATGTCGACAGAATGTCTTTTCCGGGTGCCGCGATATGGACCGATTTGACGCCGAAGTTTGAAAAACCGGCAAGCTGGTCGTTACGGTCGAGGGCAGCGACGCTAATGATATTTGGAAGGTCGTAATTCGACGGGTAATGCGCGCGTCTATCGTTATTAGAACCGTCATTGCCTGCGGCGGCGACAAAAAGAATTCCGGCGTCGCCAGCTGCACGGATCGTGTCTTCGAGAGCTTTTGATTTTTGTGTTGAGCCCCAGCTTGCGCTGATGATGCGGATGTTGACTCCGTGTTCTTTGCGGTCGACAGCATAATTGATCGCCTCGATAGCGTCATCAACCGAACCGAATCCTCCGCGTCCGAGAAACTTGAGCGGCATTATCTTGACGTGCCAATTTATGCCAGCAATGCCCTCGCCGTTGTTGCCTTCTGCCCCGATAATGCCGGCGCAGTGTGTCCCGTGGCCGTTGTCGTCCATCGGGTCAGCGATCGAGTCGGTGCCGTTGTAGCCGTTGATGTCGTTGAATGGTCCAAGTTCGTCGTCGGAGTAGGCGGGCACGTTCTCGGGCCGTATCCACATATTTCCCAGAAGATCGACGTGCGTAAAATCAACGCCGGTGTCGAGTACTGCTACGACCACATCTTCGCTGCCTTTTGTCGTTTGCCAAGCCTCAAGAGCATCAATATCGGCCCTCTCCTTGCCGCTCTCCTGCCCAAAGTTATTTAGCGCCCATTGTTCGTCAAATTGCGGATCGTTAGGACGAGTAGAAGGATATTCGCTTGGCAGACGGAGCAACAGGTCTCGCGGAGATTCTGTTTGATCAGGATCGTCGAGTTTTATCTTATAATTTGGCTCGGCATACGCGACGAAATCAGACATCGCGGCATATTGGCTTGCGACAGTTTGTGCGTCGGCATTGTCGAGATCGTCAATGACGGTAAGGCCGTCAACTGCCTCGATCTCGTCGGACAGCGAATCATTATTTGCCGAAGCGAACTCGCGGATCTGCGCAAGCGTGACGCCATGTTTGAATCTCACCAGCACCTCGGGCCTGCTCTTTTTTACGATCGGGTCGTCATTCGTGCGTTTTTCAATTAGGGTTTGTTGTGAAATATCCGACGAACTGATAGTCGTCTTCCACCGCTCGATCTGCCCCAAAACCGCTGCGATCGTGACCAAAACAACGGCAAGCCCTACATGTATCCAGATATTATTGCGATTCATATCTCTAAAACCTATGATTCTATGACGTAATTTGAGCCCTTGAAGTTGTGCAGGCGAACGTGGTATTTGTCGGCCCTATATTCGTATGTCTTACCTTTGGCACTGAGTTTGATCTGCCAGCCGCTCGAGATCATTTGGGCCGCCATCTCGCCTTTTTCGGGTGAGCCCAAAGCCATGTCGGGAAATTCCCTGTCCGATACGCCAAACTCTCGGACTTCGCTCGGAGTGATCTTTAGGCGCTTTGCAAGGTCATTTCTTGCCAGCTCGACCGCAGTTGTCTTTGTAAAACTCATATCAATTGTGGATGTTCTCATATTGCTCTTAATACGAAAACAAGTCAATGAATGTTCGATATAGAGGACTTACTCCGCATCGATCAATCAGTCACTTTCCCAAATGTACCGCTGTCCCAACATTTTTTGTCCCACTTCTGTCCCATACCTAAGTGGGACATTGTAAATCTTGTGAATAATATAGTTGCAGCCGCAATCCCCCCCTTGTCCCACGATTTTTGAAAAAAACTCCACATTATGCCACAGAACCTGTAATTTTTGTAAATAATGTAGTTACAGCAATTCGCTTGTTTGGGGCACAGCGATCTTCAGTAGGAAATATCCTCATTATTCACTATTTCAGTTTTCAAAGATCTCAAATCGCCATACAGCAATTCCCGCATCACCGTAGCAAATTGCGGCTGGAATTGAAATACCAACTTTCCCGATATGGCCTAATTTTCTCGATTTGACACAGCTTTCCTAGCCGGCTGGGCGTAGGAGCTACTTTTCAGACAGGTTCTTCTGAATAGCACTTACGGACATCCAGTTTCCTGAAACTTCGCCCATGAGGAGGGCAATGAAATCCTCGCCCGTGATGTTGGTGTTGACGGAAGAGTATGTTCTGTTCGCAGGAATGAACATCCAAGTACCTGTCGAACCGTGATTGTCGAGGCCTGCGGCGTAACGTGCGATCTGTGCCGAGTCAAAAGATGAAACAGTGCCGTTTCCGCTGACATCGGCAACTATCAATTGATTGCCTGTGAGTGGGTTTAATCCTGAAGCGTGCTGCGCGATTCTTGCTGAATCGAATGAGGTAATTGCTCCATTTATGTCGCCCGTTTTTGAAGGAGTAACTGTATAAACACCGCTGCCAAATCCGCCCAACGTATAGGTACCGTTGACCGAAGTTGTCGTGGTGACGTTTGGCGATCCCACAGCGGTCAGCAAAACACCGGAAACGAAGCGGGGTGTAGGAGATCCTATCGCGTTACCGTATGTAACAATGCCGGCTATTGTTGGCTGTCGCTCGTATGCCCCGATGTCCACAGTGCCGGCAAACCTCTGAAAACCTCGCTGGTCACCGGTCAATGGCATTTGTGTCTGAGGATTAACCGCCCATGCGTTATTTCCGGCATTGATAGCCGGACTGCCGGGAAGGAGAGCATGCGTTTTTGTGGGTCCGCCATTATCTGCCAATGTCCCCAGCATTGGGTTTACATTTAGCAGATCATCGCTGGTACGCCAACCGGAACTGCCATTTGTAACGCCGACAAGATTGTAACCAATCGAAAAGAAGCTGCCCGAAACATCGGGAGCTGAAGTGTTCACAGAAGTATTTCCGCCTATGATGCTGTTGCCGACCGTGCTTGCTCCATTGCCGATCGCGACGCCGCCGCCCGAGCCGTTCGCCCGGTTGTTTGAGATCGTTGAATTGGTCAAAACAAGTCGGCCACCCGATTGATAAATCCCGCCGCCCTTCGAAGAGGCATTGTTGTATCCCGCAAAATTTCCGCTCACCGTGGAATTCGTAAGGTAGAGTAAGCCGTAGTTATAGATGCCGCCCCCGTCAGACACCTCGCCATTACCGGTAATCGCTGAATCGATTACAGAGGTCGTTCCGACACCGTAAAGTCCACTGTAATAAAGGTTGTCGCGTATCTGGCTGTTGCGAACCGTAGTGACCGAATTTGTATCCAGGCCGCCCCAGTTTCCCGCTATGACAGAGTTCTCGACACTGACGACGGTATCCTGACCATTACCTCCAAAGACGCCGCGTCCGGTGTTCCCGAGTATTTGAGAATTTACAAGCGTCAAATTGTAGCTCCCGATGCCGTAATTGGTATTGCCCTGAACAGTCGTATTTTGCATGTTCAGCGATGGGGTTGAATACACGCCGCATGCATTGTAGCTAATTGTTGAATTTGAAATGTTAAGCAAGGGGCCATAGGCCTCGATCGCACATCCCGTATCGCCGTTGTGGTGTGCGTTGACGTTATCGAGGTTCATTGTGCAGCCATAGCAGAACGCCGCAGTTCCAGCACCGTATGGATAGGGCGTGGCAGCAAAGTAGGCCTTATTATTTGTAAATTCCACATTCGAGATGTTGAGAGTGCCGTTCCCGTTTTCAACGAGAATTGCGCCGCCTACCGCAGTGGCCGGATCCGTTCCGACATTGCCGTCGCGGAGTTTCATCCCCGAGATCGTGACATTTGGGATATTCCCCCAAACATTGAAGACCCGTCCCTGAAAATTGGCGCTGACGGTGAGCAGATTTGGCCCAGGTCCGCTGATCGTAACGGGTGTGTTTATGATCAACTGGCCAAGCGTCAACCTTATTATCTGTGGCGAATCGAAAAGCGGTGAAAAGGCAACCGTGTCGCCGCCTATCACCGCCCCGATCGCCTCGCGCAGACTGCAGTCGGCATCGCACACGCTATCATTCGTGTCCGTGGTTTTTGTTACGATCCACGTCGCGGGCGTCCCTCCGGGTGTCGCCGTATTTGTCGGTGTCGGCGTAGGCGTCGCAGTGTTCGTCGGCGTTGAAACAAAAAATGCGACCCCACCGTTTGTCAGCGCCACGGGAGGCGAGCCATCGTTAAATCGGAATGCCGGATGATAGTTATGGCTCGGATCAATATAGGCGCCAAACCCGAGGGTTGATCCGTGATTCGGGCTCGGTTCATATCCCCACCATGTGGTGTTGATCAACGGCCCCGATCCGGTAAGCGGAGTCGTGCCGGTCGCCGAGATCACCAGTTGGCCAAACGACGACGTGCTCGTCGAAACAGTCCATCCATCGCTCAATGTTCCGCTCGTGTTGAAGCTGCCAAACCCGGCACCTTTGGTATAACTGATGGCCATCTCGTAATGTGTAATTCCGAGATCGGTCACGTCGCCGACATTGATCGGAACCACTGCACTGCTGCCGTAAGACTGAACATAAGGGATCGTCACGCTAACTGTATCGGGCGTGGCAGTTACAGTTGGGGTCGGGCCGCAAAAACGCTGAAAGATCGACACACTTTCCTGATAGAAGGTTACTAATGCAAGGTCCTGACGGCCATCCGCATTAAAATCGCCGACAGCCACTTCGCTTTCACCACCAATTCCACTGCCAAAATTGCCGGCAAAATTGAAACCGCCCGCTCCGTTGCCAAGTAAGATCGTGAGAATGCTGGGGAAACCATTTGCGACAGCGAGATCCTGCTTGCCATCGCCATTGAAGTCGCCGATGGCTACGCCGTGGGTGGATTCGCCGGTGGTGAAGTTAGTGAGGCTGCCAAAACTTCCGTCTCCATTGCCGAGGCGAACTGACACATTATTCGACCGGTTGAAATCGTAATTCGCCGTGACAAAGTCCTGTTTGCCGTCAGCGTTGAAATCGCCTATCGCTATGGAATCGGGATTGTTGCCGACGTCGAGGTTTGTAGCCGCTCCGAAACTTCCATTCCCGATGCCCAGCAATACCGAAGCGTTATGTGAGTTGTAGTTTGCAATGGCGAGGTCTTTGTTACCATCACCGTTGAAATCGCCGATAGCTACAGAATGCGGCCGCGTGCCGGCTCCGAAGTTTGTCGCCGCGCCGAAACTTCCATCGCCATTGCCTAACAGGATCGATACATTTGCCGACTCGGAATTGGCAATGGCGAGATCCTGATTTCCATCATTATTAAGATCGCCTACAGCTACCGAATAAGGAAAGCTGCCGACCACAAAATTTGCCGCGTTTCCGAAGCCGCCAGCACCGTTGCCCAACAGGACAGACACGGTTGCTGTGCGATAATTCGCGACGGCGAGATCCTTATCACCGTCGCCGTTGAAATCGCCTATGGCAACAGCGTATGGTTCGGTGCCGGTTGCGAAATATGCAGGCGCTCCAAAGGTTCCGTCCCCATTACCGATTCGTAACGATACATTATTGATAGTTTGATTAGTCGTTACAATGTCTTGCTTGCCGTCGTTATTGAGATCGCCCACGGCAACCGAAGTCGGATAACTGCCTCCGCCACTGCTTGCGGTCGTAAAAGTCGGAGGATTGCAGGTCGCAGGCGTGGTTACAGTCATGCTGAAAGTTTTCGTTACCGACACGCCGACTCCATTCGAGGCTTTTACGGCAACGGTGTATGTTCCCGCCGGATGCGCGTCAGTGACACGAACACTGCCTGTCGTTGGATCAGCGGCGAGCGTTCCCTGAAGCTGGTATCGGTAAAAACGTTCATCCTCGAGGTGTTTACAGGCAGTGCATCAGGCTCAACGACGATGTTCGTGCTGAGCGGTATCGATGTGACGGGATAATTTCCCAAACTCGGGGGACCAGTCGGTGTCGGCGTAGGGATCGGGGTACCGCTTTGACAAGGGATGCCGGTGATCGTGTCGATCCTCACGCCCGCGGAGCCGGGTGCGCTGAGACTGCCATCCGTCGCCACGCGCCACCTAAGCTGAATGTTCTGTCCATTCGCCGAGGGTGGGAGGTTTACTGTAGTGGTTATGTATGCGGGATTTGTCGTCGTACCGCCGGAGAGCCCGCTCCAAGCAGACCGCAGGGTAATAGGACTATTGAAGCCGTAAACGATAGTGCGGTTGTATCCGCCCGTCACAAAGCTGCCGCCGGCTGTTACGATGTCCTGAAACGGCCCGGAGTTGATGCTGATCTCCAGCACCATTCCATCAAAACCTAAGTCCGGCGAATTTGCAGCCGCTTCCAGATTATAGAGATTTCGAAAACTGAATTGGCCGCCATTTGAAGCAACTCGGAACACCGGCGAGAACAAAAAGGTTTCTCCTAAATCGGCTGGATCGGGCGCGAAAGCTGCATTTGGTGCCGTGTCGGAAGATGTGGCAGATGTGACCCATATAGTCTCGGCGCCGCTCGCAGTCGATGACCAACCTGACGGAAGAGCCGGAATCGTCACGCCGTCAAAGTTCTCATCGCATGGATCAGGTGGCGCAGTCACCATTTCGGCGTAAAGGTCAGTTGCCGCAAGTGCAGTGAGAAGTATGAGAAAAAGTGTAGGCACGCGCGGTTTGATATACACGGCGTTTTGTTTTGGAAATTGGGTAAATACTATATCAATTCGTTCTCAATGTAAATAGCCTGATTTTTGACGCAAAGACGTAAAGATGCTAAGCCGCAAAGTTTTTTTCCCTGCGTCTTAGCGGCTTTGTGTTTAGATTCTTTTTCGGTATGTGAAATTTCTCGTGATCTCGACGAGTGCAGGAACAAAAAACGTCGAGCAGGCAACGCCGACGATGGAGCCGGTAAGGAAGCGTGAAAGCTGAGTATTTTCCCAGATACCAAAGAATGTAAGTGCCCAATCCACTGACATCGGGATCAGCGATGCAAAGAGCCAAAATCGGCGCAACGGCTCGATCTCCTCAACGGAACGCCAAAGCGGGTAAATGGCGAAACCGAACAAAAGGCCAAAATATACGCCAAAGCATCGGGAGCAGACGGCGAACTGCTCACCGGTAGTGTGAAATGACCGCTCCGATTTTTGGTGACAAATAAAGCTGAAGAAATGATAAAGCGGCGAAGAAATTGTTGTTAAGCCATTCGCTTTGGCAACCGGTAAGCCGACGATCAGCAAAACCCACAGTAAAACGACAACGAACCCGATCGTCCAGACGCGGATCGCTTGTCTTCGCATCAATTTGGCGGTGTCGAGGGGAATATAATTCGATGCAGGTTCAGGCATCTGAAGCTTTCGCCTTCAATTTCTTTTCGGTTTCGAGGATATGATGGGTAGTCTGGATAACGGTGTCCGGGTTGAGCGAAATGGAATTTATGCCGCGTTCGACCAGGAACTCGGCAAACTCTGGATAGTCGGACGGTGCCTGGCCGCAAATGCCGATCTTTTTCCCACAGCGGATCGCGGCGTCGATCGCCATTGCAACCATTTTTTCGACGGCTCCGTTTCGTTCGTCAAAAAGATGGGCGACCATTTCGCTGTCGCGGTCGAGGCCGAGCGCTAGTTGGGTCAGGTCGTTTGAACCGATCGAGTAGCCGTCAAAAACTTTAAGAAATTCATCGGCGAAAACGACATTTGCAGGCAATTCGCACATGGCGTAGATCTCAAGCTCGTTTTCGCCCTGCACAAGGCCGTATTCGGCCATCAGGGCAATGACCTTTTCGCCTTCCTCGACGGTGCGACAAAACGGGATCATCGGCTTGATGTTGGTAAGGCCCATGTCCTCACGAGCACGCAGGAGTGCGAGGCATTCGAGACGGAAACCTGCCTTGTAGCGGTCATCGTAATACCGTGACGCTCCGCGAAACCCGATCATCGGATTTTCTTCGAGCGGTTCAAATTCCTTACCGCCGATCAGCATCGCGTATTCATTCGATTTGAAATCCGACATACGGACGATCACCGGTTTCGGGTAGAACGCGGCGGCGATGCGGCCGATGCCCTCGGCGAGAGAACGGACAAAGAACTCTTTAGGGTCTTCTTCGAGGATGCGGTTCGCGATCGTTTCCCTGTCGGCCGGCCGTTTGAGATTGGGATAATTGACAAGCGCCATCGGGTGAATCCCGATGTGATTGTTGATGATAAATTCGAGCCTTGCGAGGCCGACGCCGTCATTTGGCAGACGCGACACGGCAAAAGCGTGGTCGGGGTCGCCGACATTCATCATGACCTGCGTTCGCGGGCGCTCCTTGTTGCTGATCTTTTGTTTTTCAACCTTATAATCTATCTTGCCGTAATAGACATTGCCGCGTTCGCCCTCGGCACAGGAAACGGTGACAGGCGCGCCGTTCTTTATCTTTTCGGTCGCGTCACCTGCTCCGACAATGCACGGAATACCGAGTTCGCGGCTGATGATAGCACTGTGACAAGTGCGGCCGCCGCGGTCGGTGACGAGTGCCGAGGCACGTTTCATTATCGGCTCCCACGCCGGGTCGGTCATCGAGGTAACAAGAATTTCCCCTTCCTTAAAGCTCGTCAATTTCGACGCGTCCAGCAACACATGTGCGGTGCCCTGGCCGATCTTTTCGCCGACCGCAACACCCGAAACAAGTGGAGCTCCGTGGATTCCAACGAGATTGTACTTTTCGACGTAATTCTGAGTGTTCTGGCCGTGGATCGTTTCAGGCCGCGCCTGTAAGATAAAAAGCTCTCCGGTGACACCGTCTTTGGCCCATTCGATGTCCATCGGCTGCGGCTTTCCGGCCAGTTTCGAATAATGTTCCTCGATCGCGCATGCCCATTGGGCAAGCTGCATCACCTCGAAGCCCGCAAGGCAAAAACGCTTTCGCTGTGTCTCGACAACATCACGAACCTGCGTGCCGGAGTCGTCATCGGCGAAGACCATTTTGACTTCTTTAATGCCGAGCTTTCTCGTTACGATAGGACGAAAACCGAGTTTCAACGTCGGTTTGAAAACGATCCATTCGTCCGGCGTCGCCATGCCCTGAACAACAGCTTCACCCAAGCCCCACGCTCCGTTGATCACAACTACATCGCGAAAACCACTCTCTGTATCGAGCGTGAACATCACTCCTGAGCAGGCAATATCCGAACGCACCATCGGCTGAATTCCGATGGACAATGCGACGTCGAAATGATCAAATCCCTTTGCAGTACGGTACGAGATCGCGCGATCAGTCCAAAGCGAAGCGTAGCAGTCATGACAAGCCTCGATCAGCTTTGTTTCGCCCTTAACATTAAGGATCGTGTCCTGCTGGCCGGCAAACGATGCATCGGGCAGATCTTCTGCTGTTGCTGAGGATCGAACCGCAACTTCGAATGTCTTTTTGCCGATACGTTTGCCTAATGCCTCATAGGCGGCGAGTATCGCAATCTCAACTTCTTTTGGAAACGGCGTTTCGCGGATCAATCGCCTTGCTTCGCTGCCAACGCGAGCAAGTTCGTCGAGATCATTGACGTCGAGGCCTTTCAGCAAACTTTTGAGTTTTTTTCTGACACCGTCCGTTTCGAGGAGCAGTTCATAAGCGTGGCTGGTAGTGGAAAACCCATCAACAGAACGGACACCTTGTGCAGTCAGTTCCTGAAAGAGTTCACCGAGGCTGGCACATTTGCCGCCAACGAGAGCAACGTCACCGGCACCAACCTGACTAAAATCTAAAACGTATGGTTTTGAGTCGGACATAAGAATCAGTGCGCAAGCCCGCATTTAGTAAGGGCGGAACATGTTGCGTTGAATGTATCGCCCTTACTAACGTGCGGGCTTGCGCATTTCCTCTAAAACCTGATGATCGCATCCGGCCCGCCTTCGACGTGGACGGTATCGACAAAACGAATGCTCTTGGAATCTGTCGTCATAACGACTGAGTGAGTGCGTTTGCCCGAGCCAAAGAATCGAACCCCTCGGAGCAGGGCACCGTCGGTCACGCCTGTTGCAGCGAAAATGATCTTTTTGCCCGGGGCAAGGTCGTTCGTGTCGTAGATCTTATTCGGGTCCGTAATTCCCATTTCGGCAAGGCGTGCCATGACGACCTTCTCTTCCGGAACCTTTGATTTATCAACACCAAGCCTGTCGGGATCCCAAACAAGTTTTGCAAGGATCTCGCCGTTGAGGCACTTCATCGCAGCGGCAGTGATGACACCTTCCGGTGCGCCGCCGATGCCCATCAATGCATGGATGTTGGTTCCTGCGACCGCCGCCGAAATTCCGGCCGAAAGGTCACCGTCTGAGATCAATCGAATCCTGGCTCCTGCAGCACGGACATCCTCAACCAACTGTTTATGTCGGCCGCGATCAAGACAAATAACCGTCAGATCCTCGACATCGCGTCCCAAACGACGAGCAATATTCTTCAGATTTTCCTCTACCGGAGCATCAATATCGACCGCTCCGCGGCACGAAGGGCCGACAACGATCTTGTCCATATAAATGTCCGGCGCGTAGAGCAGGCCGCCGCGTTCGGCGGCAGCGAGAACCGCGATCGCATTGTTTGCTCCAAGAGCGCAAAGGTTTGTGCCTTCGAGCGGATCGACCGCAATATCAACCTCCGGAAATTCATGTCTTACATCGTCGGAAAAGTGGCCGCCGCCGACCTCTTCGCCGATATAAAGCATCGGAGCTTCATCACGTTCGCCCTCGCCGATCACGATGCGACCGCGCATTGGCACGGTGTCCATTACCTCGCGCATCGCTTCTACCGCGACGTGGTCAGAGTATTTGCGGTCGCCCTGGCCCATAGTTTTGGCAGATTCGATCGCCGCAGCCTCAGTTACACGCAAAAAATCCAGCGACAATTCACGTTCCGCTTTAGCGGGTTTTGTGTTTTTCATCTGTTTTCCTTATAGATTTAATGTAATTTTGCTTCCATTAATGTAGGCATTCTACCACTTGTCCAACCGGATTTGACAAGTTAAGCTCAGGATATTACGGTTTTAATTTGGCTTAAGCCCAAAAGAATAGGGAGAAGTTCGAAGTTAAATGACATATATCGTCACCCCGCCGTGCATCGACTGTAAATACACTGATTGCGCCGCCGTTTGCCCCGTCGAGGCTTTTCACGAGCTGCCAGACAGGCTTCTTATCAATCCTGACACTTGCATTGATTGTGATGCATGCCTGCCGGAGTGTCCTGTTGAGGCGATCTTTTCAGATATGTCTTATCCGCCGGAATACGCCGATTGGCTCGAGAAGAACGCCGAGGCCGGTAATTATCCGATAATCAGCACTAAAGAACCTGCCTTAATGGGCCCTGGATGCACCGGTCCACCGGAAAAATAACTTAAGATCAAAGACTTATATGATAAGGGCAGCCGGCAAGCTGTCCTTTTTTATGTTTTGCAGGCACCCCATCGAATCTGAAAATTCACTGCAAAAAGGAACCTCTCCCGCTTTGAACATATATTACATCGTGAATACTCGGCTCTTGGCCGAGACACCCTATGTTCGACAACATCTCAAAACGTACTACAACAACCCTCAATACGAGTGCCTCTGGCCGGCGCCCGAAAGTTCTCGTTCTATTCGGCACACGGCCCGAAGCGATAAAGCTCGCTCCAATCATTCACGAATTAAAATTGCGTTCAGTCGGGACGATCGTTGTATCATCCAGCCAGCATAAGCAGCTTCTCAAACCGTTTCTCGCTTCGCTGGCGATCGACATCGACCATGATCTTTCCGTCATGCGGCGGGATCAATCACCTAATGCCGTTTGCTCTCGAGTAACGGCAAAACTCGATAAGATCCTCGAACACGAACAGCCTGACCTGATCCTTGTGCAGGGTGACACCACTACGACATTGGCAGGTGCTTTGGCAGGGTTCAACCGCCGCATCTCTGTAGGCCACATTGAGGCCGGGCTTCGTTCGGGCAATTTGATGAGCCCTTTTCCCGAGGAGATGAACCGCCGCCTTGTATCGCAGATGGCGACATTGCACTTTGCCGCAACCGCAGACAACCGACAAAATCTGCTGGCTGAAGGTGTACCAAAGGAACAAATATTTGTTACCGGGAATCCAGTGGTCGATTCGCTCAAATACATGCTGGACGATCTGAAGGTCGATCCGGCGATATCGCAGCTCATAAAGGCAACGGAAGGAAAGAAACGTATCCTGCTTACAACGCACCGCCGCGAAAGTTTTGGTAACGCGATGACTGCAAACCTGAAGATCATTAGAGCGTTTATTGACAGGCATAAAGACCTATGTCTGTTTTTCCCCGTTCATCCCAATCCAAACGTGAAAAATGTCGCAAAAAAAATTCTCGGCCGACACGCCCGCATCCATCTTCTGGCACCGCTCGACTATTCGAACTTTCTGGCAATCATGAGATCGGCGTGGCTGATAGTTTCCGATTCCGGCGGCGTACAGGAAGAGGCACCGAGCCTCGGAAAGCCGCTGCTTATTCTTCGTGAAAATACGGAACGGCCGGAAGCAATAAGTTCCGGTGTCGCAAGGCTTGTTGGCGGCCAGTCCGGAGCGCTGAGCCGCCATTTAGAAGAAAATTACGCAGACGATTCCTGGGTCAGATCGGTCACAGAGGTTTCTAATCCATTCGGCGACGGCACGGCAGCGGCGAACATCGTAAGAGTGATCGAAAAACAATTGTTCGCAAAACAAATTCATAAGCTAGCAGCTAAAAGGTCATTTTCCCAAGTGAGATGAAAAGCGCGACGACAAGTCAGAAGCATCTGTTGACGATCCTCGTCGAGGACTATTTTCACGTTGGCGCGTTCGAAAATCTTATACAGCAAAGAAACTGGTCAAATTTTGAGCCGCGTTATGAGCAAAATACGATAAAAGCGCTCAACCTCCTTGATGAGTACGGAACAAAGGCGACATTCTTCGTACTCGGTTGGATTGCAGAACAAAATCCCGGCCTCATACGCCAGATCGTCGCACGCGGGCATGAGGTCGCGAGCCGCGGCTACTATCACCGCAGCCTGAAAAATTTAACGGACGAAGAATTCCGTGAAGATCTGAAACGCACGAACAAAGCTATCGAAGACGCATGTGGTCAAAAAGTGCTTGGGTATCGTGCCGCTGAGAAACTTTCTTTCGCCGAAAACGAGTGGATGTTTAACGTGTTGTCTGACGAAGGTTTCGCCTATGATGCCTCATTTCTGCCTAATGTAAAAGACCCAAAAACAAAGCGTTTTGCCCATCAAGTCCACATCGATGGCAAAGCGGTATGGGAATTTCCTTATTCAACACTGGATCTCGGTTTGGGCCTGCTTCCGATCTCGGGCGGCAATTATTTTCGTCAGATCCCCTATACTTTGATGCGTCACGCTGTTCGAAACTGGACACAGCGTCACAATGAGCCCCTTGCTTTTTATCTACACGTATGGGAACTCGACCCTGAACAGCCTCGGATCTCTGCTGCGTCCAACTACAACCGTATCCGCCATTACCGCAAGCTGGACAAAATGGAATGGATATTGAGAGAGAATCTTGAACTTTACGCCTGCGGCAGTATCGCAGAACATCTGGGCTTAAAGGAAGACATTAAGGTCCAAAGTCCAAAATCCAGTGCCCAAAAGCAAGTCGCGACAATCGGAGATAGCAAATCACAACCTGCATGCACAAACATCTCTGTTGTAATTCCCTGCTATAACGAAACTGACGCCTTGCCCTATTTGGCAAACACACTTCGAGCAGTTGAGGGCGACTTGACCGAAAACGGTTATCAGCCAAATTTTATTTTTGTCGACGATAAAAGCACCGATGGGACATTTGATCTGTTGAATGAACTTTTCGGAGACAAAAAGAATTTCGAAATCCTGAAGCATGAAACTAATTGCGGTGTCGCTGCGGGCATAATGACGGGTATTCTCTCGGCCAAGACCGAGATCGTATGTTCAATGGATTGCGACTGCACTTATGACCCGCACGAGCTTCTCAATATGCTGCCGCTGATGTTAAAAAATATTGACATGGTGACGGCGTCGCCTTATCACAAAGACGGCGGCGTACGTAACGTTCCCAGCTGGCGTCTTTTTCTTTCACGAGGAGCGTCATTTCTTTACCGACGCGTCTTGCGTTCAAAACTTGATACCTACACGAGCTGTTTCCGGGTTTATCGCCGAAATTCGATAGTAGGGATGGAATTGACCGAATCTGGTTTTCTTGGCGTGGCGGAAATGCTCGGAAGACTTGATCTGAGCGGCGGCAAGATCGTTGAATTTCCGGCTGTTTTGGAAGTACGCCTCTTTGGCCTGTCCAAGATGAAAACGGCCAAGACTATTCTAGGCCATCTCAAACTGCTTTCATCCCTCATAAAATTACGCTGGTTTCGGAAATCCGACGCGATTATACCTTCTATAACGACAAAGAAGCTTAATGTAGTTTCTGAAAATTCGACTGAACTTAATTAATAATTATGACACCTACAAAACAAGCGGAAAGGCTTATGATGCTGCCTTCCGA
>CAZGSC010000055.1:0-18819 GCA_964528325.1 uncultured Chloracidobacterium sp.
GATCTGGATCGGCCTCGTGCTGCATTGTATAGTCGCATTCTCGATGGATATTTTGGCTTTATACAATAAGGGTCTATTATTTTGAGCGTGAAGAATTTTGCTTACATTTTTTTATGCATGCTGATCTTGTGTTCGGGTACGCTCGCGCAAAAAACTGCGCCGATACCCAAAAACGCAACGATACTCGAGACTCGACCCCTGAACGCAAAACGAAAGATGGTCTTGTGGATGCCAGATCCTAAAAAGAATCCATACGCTGAGGCTGAGGATGAAATCTACACTTGTCCTGACCAAACTCGAGGGAGCTATTACAATGGCGAACTGCGCTTAACATTGGTCGATCCTCGCTCTAACAAGTCCATCGACACTCTAAAGATCAAAGGTGATGACGAATATAGCGAGCACGACAACGATGGCACTATAGATATCCCATACCTCATTCGCGGCGGTTATTACTACAAAGTTCCTAACCCAAGTTCCAGGATCGAGCGTAAACCTCAGATCATGGCGTTAAAAGACTATAACGGCGACGGGCGTGCACATGAATTTGTTCTTTTCAATGCCGAAGCTTGCATGGGCCTCGGAACAACGCTCATCGGTTACAGCGAAAAGCAAGATCGCGTTATTCAATATTCGATAACATTAAGATCTCCCGAAGCTACACGAACTCAGTTTTGGGCCGACTATCTTTTCTCTAAAAAACCTGTTCGCCCAGGATACTGGCGATACGAGGTCGATTATCGTGGCCGCGATGGGACGCTCGATAAGTACACAGTGCGGTATGATAAGGACAGAGAGAAATTTACCGCAAGCGTTACAAGGCAAAAATGATAAGTGAACCCATGGAATCCGTTGATGGCCGCACGGCGACTGTGCTCGATGAAGAGCTGCAGTTCGATGTAACTTTGCGCCCTGCGCAGCTTTCGGAATACATCGGCCAATCAAAGGTCAAAGAGAACCTGCGCGTTTTCATGAAGGCCGCGCTCAAACGCCGCGAAGCCCTCGATCACATTCTGCTCACGGGTCCGCCGGGAGTCGGAAAAACAACGCTTTCAAATATTGTCGCCAACGAAATGGGTGCGTCCCTGAAATCGACTTCCGGGCCCGTGATCGAGAAAGCCGGCGATCTGGCTGCGATACTGACAAACCTCGAAGAAGGTGACGTGCTTTTCATCGACGAGATACATCGGCTCAATCCCGCGATCGAAGAAATTCTCTATCCGGCGATGGAGGACTACAATCTCGACATCATGATCGGCCAAGGCACCGCTGCACGTTCGATCAAGCTTGAGCTGCCGAAGTTTACTTTGATCGGCGCGACAACGCGGCCCGGCATGATCACTGCGCCATTAAGAGGTCGCTTTGGCATTATTTTTCACCTCGATTTCTATGGCATTGAGGACCTTGATACTATCTGCCGCCGCTCGGCTGGAATATTGAACGTCGAGATAGAATCTTCCGGTTCACATGAGATCGCCAAACGCGGACGCGGGACTCCGCGAATCGTTAATCGTCTTCTGAGGCGTGTGCGTGACTTTGCCGAGGTCGATCACGACGGCTGCATCACCGAACACGTCGCGTCGAACGCACTCGACCGAATGGATGTCGACAGCTACGGCCTCGACGAGATGGACGCCAAGATGCTCAGGACCATTATCGAAAAATTCGATGGCGGGCCGGTCGGTTTGGGAACGATCTCAGCCGCGATCAACGAAGAAAAAGACTCTATCGAAGAGATCATCGAGCCTTACCTGCTGCAGATCGGTTTTCTCAACCGCACGCCTCGCGGCCGCATGGCAACCCGCCTCGCCTACGAACACTTCGGCCTCGATTCGTTAATGCGGACCGGCGACAGTCCTTCCCTGTTCAGCTAACCGCGCGTCCCAGAGATTTTTTTCACCACAGAGACACAGAGGGCACAAAGAAATAAAACCATTCGCTGTTCTTAGGAGCGCGTCCCTGAGAAAAACGCGATGTTTTGCAAGAGTTACGCGTTTACGCGTGAAGCAGCGTTGCGGATTGATCGCGTGTTTCACGTCTAAAGACGTAACTCTTACGTGCGTCCCTGAGAAAAACGCGATGTTTTGCAAGAGTTACGCGTTTACGCGTGAAGCAGCGTTGTGGATTGATCGCGTGGTTCACGTCTAAAGACGCAACTCTTACGTGCGTCCCAGGATAAATTTTCAAAGATCATGCTGCGTCAGAGCGGTTTGCTCGTCGCCGTCGGCGACAGGAAAAATACTTTGCGTCCCTGAGAAAATCACGGCGAGCCGCGTCCCAGAAATGCAGTGCCGGACAGTCCACATCGCGGAGGCCCAGCGCGTCCCAGAGAATTACGGTTCAGGAACCCGGTCGCTACCGCTCCCGGTTCTGACACGCGCGTCCCTGAGAATTTTGCGGAGGTAAGGGCGTCACGACCAACGTTGTGTGTTTCGCCCTTACTAACGTGCGGGCTTGCGCAACGCCCGCAGAGTTGTGCGTCCCAATACGACACTGTCCCGCCATCATCGAGCAGATCAGAGAAGACCGCTGACTCGAGCTCCAAACGGCCACTCCAATTTACTGTCACAGGCAAGACGCAGCCTGGCCCAAAGCGGCTTTCGGCCAGCGACGCACAAACGCTCTCGATGTATGCAACTCGTGTATCAAAAGCAATGTCAGAGCGTCGGATAAAGAACTGCGGATGACTGTTTGGAGTGATTTTGTGCGGTGTACGGCGTATGTGATTCTGATACATATCGCCACCATAGCATCGAAAATAGTTTTGGGATATACCAACTTTCCCGATATGACGTAACTTTCTCAATATGACGTAACTTTCTTGAAACGACCTGATTTTCCCGATTCGACGTGGTTTTCCGGTGCTGCAGAAGCCCGCACGTTAGTAAGGGCGGCAGCGAACCTCAAAACAACGGATGAGCGGCATCGATGAACAACCGTTCTTCGGTCATCTATCGAGAGTGTATCGCCCTTACTAACGTGCGGGCTTACGCAACTTCATCAATGCCAATCCCTCAACGACGTTTCCTTTTTTCAATGTGTTCTTCGACGATCTCGTCGGCGATCAGTTTATCCACTTCTCGGTCATGTCGCACCAGATGACGAGGCCGCGCCATTTGCCGAATTTTTTGTAGTGTTTCTCGATCTTTTTGTCCGGGCAGACTTTTTCTTTGTTGTGGTTTTTGTAGAATTGCGATCGAAGCCACGAATCGAGAGCGAGGCCGTCGTAGCGTCCGACGAGCTTTAATAAATTCTCTGCGGCATAATCGCCAACGCCTTTTACCTTTTTCATTTCCTTTTTTAGCTCCGGCGTCGGCAGATCGGTTGTCAGCCAACTCTGAAGATCGAGCTTTCCGGCGGCGACCGCTTCGGCAAGCTCGACAAAATACGGCGCGCGGTATCCGGCTTTGATCTCGTTGCGGTAAAAGTCTTCTGAAACGCCTGCCATCGCCTCGGGAGTTGGGAAGGCTCGCTTACGTGCGCGTTTGTGTTTTTTTTCGAACTGACCGCCCGCTGACACAGGCGGTTCTGACACGCCGAGTTTATCGACGAGGTTCGAGACCATGATCTTTGTCAGAGCCCACGAACAATTGGTCGTACAGATCGTTTTTACGAGGTCCTCAAAAACTGTCGGCGAACGCAGCATTCGCCCGGCGCGTCTTTTCACGACCCAGTCCAGCTTTTCGTGGCCGACAACCGATTCGTAAAAACCATCTATGTCGTCGTCCAACCTGAGCAAATGCCGGGCGTCGTTAATTATCTTTTCACTGTCGGCAGGCTTGCGGTCAAGATCGATCCTTAATTGGCCGTCATCTTCAAATATAGTCGCGAATGTGGGCCTTTTTGCTTTTCCGTCAGTAAAAACATAACTAAGCCGCCAATTCTCGTCATCGATCTCGAACGGAGCGAGTTCGCACCAGCCGTGACTGTAAATTGTCGATCTAAAGTTAAAATTATCGGGAATTTCGATAAAAAGACTGTGCGGCATAAGTCATCAGATTCTAAGAAACTGCAATTTTTATCAACTATAAAACAACCTTATCCGTCTAACAACAATGACCCGAATATCAACATTATCTACATAAAAGAAATGCTTGAATTCAGACGCGGGTTTAGTTTATAGTAGTAGTGTATAACAAAATTAAACGGCATGGCTCCTTCGCCCCGTTTTGTTCAAATACGTCTACAAGCCAGTTCAGTTTTTAGCCCTACAGGAGGAATCGTATGAAAAGCAGAGAATCGCTGTTACTTTTGCGGGTTTTTACAGCGATGGCGTTGGTTGTTCTCGGAGCGCGTGGAGTTGCTGCCGAAATTGATCCGGATCCAAATTCACCAACTCCGATCTTGTTGAGTGAAACGCGATCTACTCGTGCTCTTGCGATTCCCGAGGGCAGTCTTAGCCGAGTTGATCTTTCAAACATTCAGTCGCGGGCATTTGATCCTAATGCACGAATTGTCTTGTTTGTAACCAATCTCGTGCTGATGCCGGACGAAGGCGCGAGAGCTTTTCGCGTTTATGCGACAGATGTGTTGGGGCACCAGTACCGTTTTCCGGTCGTGAATTTTACGTCCACTCAGGCACGCGGAGTTTATGCCGTAACTGTACAACTGACAGATGAGATAGGCTTTTGGGAGCAGCCTGCCGCCACCGGCGATCTGCTTCTGCAGCTTACATGGCGAGGTTTAGGAAGCAACCGCGTCAGGCTTGGCTTTGGACAAGTTGGCGGCGGGCCCGCTGACGACGACAACGCTCGGCCAACCCCGTATGGCACGAAAATTTCGACTTCCTCATCAAAGGAACAAGATCCCGACAATACTTCTGACTACGTCGGTGATAGATGGTCCGGAGACCGGATGCGATTCCTGGAACAGGCCACCTTTGGACCGACACAGGCTCTCGATGCCCGCGTGCGTCGCATCGGTGTCCGTGGATGGCTCTCAGAACAATTCGCCGCCAGTTACCCCTCGGCAAGCTTCCCGTATCCAAATCAAGTATTAAAGCCCGGGAGCTCTCAGCCGGATTGCGATGGCGATAACAGTGGATTGAATGGCAACCCGATCGATGTTCCGACGACATGCAACCGTGACACTTATTCAATGTACCAACCGCAGACTTGGTTCTTTAAGGAAGCATTCTACGGTGACAGCCAGCTGCGTCATCGCGTAGCGTGGGCGCTGGGAGAGATCTGGGTAACGTCGGGTGTCGATATTCAGCAGGGCCGGCACATGGTCGAGTATCACAAGATACTTTCGAACAATGCGTTCGGCAACTATCGCACACTGATGAAGCAGATGACGCTTAGTCCGACGATGGGCAGTTATCTGAGCATGGCCTCGAGCACAAAGAACAATCCTAATGAAAATTATGCTCGTGAAATCATGCAGCTTTTCACGATCGGCCTCTTTATGCTCAACCCGGACGGCACGCTGCAGTGTGTCGAACATAATCCGTGTCAAGCGGGTGATACTCCGATCCCGACCTATGATCAAAATGGAGTAAACAATCTGACAAAGGTCTTGACCGGCTGGACGTTCTGCGAGACAACCGCTCTGTGCCCCAACCGCACGGCCGGAGCGCAGAACTATATCGATCCGATGTTGCTCAATAACAACAATCACGATCTGACGGCAAAGACGCTTCTAACTTATCCGGGTGTAACAAATCAGAACATCGCCGCCTGCACTGGCTGCACGGGAACAGCGATCGCTAACTACGCCAATAACTCGATGGACCAGGCACTGGACAATATTTTCTATCATCCGAATGTTGGCCCGTTTGTTTCGAAGATCCTCATCCAGCACATGATCACGAGCGATCCGACGCCGGCTTATGTCGGGCGAGTGGCTGCTGTTTTCAATAACAACGGCTCTGGAGTGCGCGGCGATATGAAAGCTGTGATCAAAGCGATCCTTCTCGACCCTGAAGCTCGCGGTGATGTTAAAACCGATCCTAATTTCGGCAAGCTGCGCGAGCCTGTTCAATTCTCGACTAATATTCTAAGAGCTTTCAATGTTCGCTCAGCGGATGGGCTTTCTCAGAGCGATGGTTACATAACCGGTCGGTCAGAATTTACCGGCATGAGCCAAGTGCCGTTCCTTTCACCGACAGTGTTCAACTTCTTCCCGCCGGGATATGTAGTTCCCGGCACGGCGATGCTCGGACCGGAATTTGCGATCATGACGACTGGAACGTCGATCCAACGAACGAACTTTGTCAATCGAATGGTGTATTCAAATCCGCCGATCGCGGGCGGCACGACAAACTCGCCGAACGGAACGGCCCTCGATTTCACGGATCTGCAAGCTCTCAATATTGCTGATAACACGGGAAATCAACTTGTCGATGAGCTAAATCGGCGAATGCTGCACGGGACAATGTCAGCAGCAATGAAGAGCACGCTCCTTACGGCGGTGACCGCGGTTACGGCCGGTGATATTGGCCGTGTTCGTGCGGCCGTCTATCTTGTGGCGACATCGTCACAGTATCAGGTGCAGAGGTAAGAGAGGTAATAACAATGAAAGAAACACGACGCGATTTTTTAAAGAAAACAGGCGGATGTGCACTTGGCATGGTTTCGCTTGCCACGCAGATGCAATACCTCGGCACAATGAGCGCGATGGCGCAGAGCGTGCTGGATACGCAGAGCGCGGGCGGCGACAGTTACAAAGCTCTCGTGCTGTTGTTTTTCTCCGGCGGCAATGACGGCAACAATATGATCATCCCAAATCATAATGACGCTACCATTAGTAATTACACGAATTACTTTAATGCACGAAACACGCAAGGCCTCGCTTTAGCGCAAAACACACTGCTTCCGATATCGGTACCGAGATTGGGCAATCTTAGCTATGGGTTGCATCCGAGCCTTGGCCCGGGAGCAACCGGCGCCATCAACAACGGAATTCATGAGCTTTACGGCCTAGGTAAACTTGCTGTTGTTCCCAACGTCGGGACGCTCGTCCGGCCGTTGACCAAGACGCAGTATCAAAGTTCGTCTTTCCAAAAGCCCTACCAGCTCTTCTCACACTCCGATCAGGTGACGCAGAGCCAAACCAGCATCTCGAACACCGAGGCTTTTACCGGTTGGGGCGGACGAATGTCGGACAAGATGACTGCCACTCAAAATCCGAACGGACTGGTTCCGATGATCACTTCGATCTCGGGTGCGCAACTCTTCACTGCGGGACAGACGACGCTGCCGCTTGCGATCGCGAATGCAAATACATCGCTCGCCGGCGTACTTAATCCGGCGGGGTTTGGCACTAACCCAACCGGGGCAACTCTGGCAAGGCTAAATGCCTTCAACGCATTGCGTGCACAAGACCTGTCATCGAACTACGTCGCAGCCGCAAGCCACGTCACTGATCTGGCGATGCAGGCCAACGCCTCTCTGCAGTCGTTTCAAGAAGTCACGGTTGCGTTTCCGACTTCCAGCATCGGCCAGCAGTTCAAACAAGTTGCCCGATTGATCAAAAAGCGGCTCGATCTAAATGTCAATCGTCAGATCTTCTATGTTCAGATAGGCGGATTTGATCATCACACAGACGAACTCACAGGACAGGTCAGCTTGTTCAGCCAGTTTAGCCAGGCGATGCGTGCCTTCTACGACGAAATGGTCGTCCAGGGTGTCTCGAACGATGTCACGACGTTTACGCTTTCGGATTTTGGACGAACCTTAACTCCGTCGGGCGCCGGAGCGGCCGTAGGATCGGATCACGCGTGGGGCAATCATATGTTCGTAATGGGCGGCTCAGTTTTGGGCGGCGATTTTTACGGCAGCCTTCGCCCGGACGGCAGCGGAAATTACTTCCCGACGCTGACGCTCGGCGGCCCGGACGATACGGACACAGGCACCGCACCGCGCGGCCGCTGGATACCGACAACTTCGGTTGATCAATATGCTTCCGTTTTCGCCCGCTGGTTCGGACTGCCTCAGGACACGCCGACGCTGAATGCGGTATTCCCGAATCTCGCCAACTTCCCCGGCACGAACTCACAGCTGGGCTTTTTGCCGTAATGTAAAATTGATCTGCTGAAGAAAAAGAGGCTGTCCACACGGACAGCCTCTTTTTATCTTCCTACTTTGCTTAATTTATCTTTCTACTCTTTTTCTACTAAACGTATCGACAATATCGCGAAAGACCAGATCAAACACGAGGCAAAAGAGAAAATAAATCGCGGCGAATACCCAACCAAAATACCAGCCAAATACTAAGGCTGCCCCATCGTCTTGCCGGCTTTCCAACAATTCTGACGAAGGATTCGGCGTATGACTGATCAACTCGTCAAGCTCTGCGAAGTACCACCAGACTGAGAGGTTCCAAAGCAGCCAGCCGATTAGGACATAGCCAAAGAAAATGAACCACAGTGAGATATTGCTCCGCGAAAATTCTCTAAAAGCGATCGCGGCGATCGGAATGATCAAAAATCCAATAGTGAATAGGTTCATCTCAACGCTCGGATAATAGCCTATTTGGCGTATTAAAAGATAGCTTTTTATTGAACGGTGTGCCGTTAGGCTCCAAAAGAAAAAGGCTGCAAACCTCCCGAGTCGCAGCCCCTTTCTGGCTTGAGCGTTAGATCAAAAAAAGCAAACCCAACGTTGTGCCTTCTGAAACACACGCCGAATGTCCTCACTTTTCCAGAATAACATCGACAGCGGTTTTTTTTATGACGGTTATCAAGAAAAAAGGCTGCGACCCTGTTCGCAGCCCTTTCGGCGAGATCGATGAGTCTCTTAGCAAGCCCACCGATTCCACCGATCCTATGTTGTGTTAATAAACACATATAATCGCGGCAGCTTTCCAAAAAAGCGAGAGTATAGAGTTAAGCCTTTTAGGGTAACCTTAACTGCTTTTCTTGACTTTGGAATGAGACTGTCTTATAACTTCTCTAAATAAAATTTAACCCTGAAAGACCTGCGCGCAATGCTTTCCGCCTGCAAAAATATGGCGGTGTTTGTCCGAGTAGATCAAAGCCGGAGACCTGTCGATCATGTACAACCGCCAACGTCCTTCCCGTTCCGCTGTGATCCGAATAGCGGCGCTTGTGCTGCTCGTCGGAGTGATCGCCGGCTTTGCAGTCGCAATTTCGAATAACGCTGCCGCCGTCAGTTCGCCGGTCACCGAACTCCTCGGCATCACGCCGAAGAACAACGCCGAAGCAATCGCTCCCTTAGCAAATCAATACTTCTCGTGTGACGGCAGCGTACTTTCCGATGTCAGATGGGGAACGTCCGCCGCAGGGCCTTTCGATAGTGCTTTCGTTTCGGGTAACACTGCCATATTCGCGATCGCGAACGGCATCGGCGCGGGCGGAACGATCTCGGTCGGCGGCATTAATGCGACGGAAGATTTCACGATCACATCTTCGGGTGGACGCATCGGCGGAACAGCTTCGACGATCAACCCGATCACAGTGAGTGTGGACAAAACGTTCGACGCAGGCGCACAGCTCTGGTCCAACATCGCGACCGTCGGCTTCAGTCTCAACGGCGGCGGCGTTTTTGCGACTTCGGGCGGGCCGTTTGGCGGAGGCTTTGTTTTGAATAGCGGCACGCTCGTCGCGCGAGCCTCTAATGCAATGGGCTCGGGCGGTTCGCTCACCATCAACGGCGGAACCATCGCCGGCTCCGATCCGATAAATTTCACGGGCAAATATCCCGGCGGCATCACCGTCAACAGCAATTTCCAGATCGGAGCGCTAACCCTGGACGTTCCGACGGCGAACAGCTCGGCCGACCTGACATTCAGCAACAATATGTCGCTCGGAGCCGCGACCCGCACGATCACTATCGGCGGCGACGGCAACTACATTCTTGGCGGAGTCATTTCAGGAGCGGCGGGTTCGGGCATTACGGTCGCAAGGCTCGGCGAAACGTTAGGCGCCGTTTCGCTCGCAGGCGTAAACACTTATACAGGAAATACAACGATCAATGGCGGGGCGCTGGCATTGATAGGATCGGGTTCGATAATAAATTCACCCGTCATCGAGATCGGAGCGAACGGCGTCTTTGACGTGACCGCACTGACAACCGCGCTCACATTGGCCAGCGGACAGGCACTAAAGGCAAGCGGAACAACATCGACCGGCAGCATAAACACGAGCAGCACAAAGGGTTTAACAACCGCTGCAAACAGCCCGATCCAATTCACGGCATTCAACGGCACAACCGCACCTCTGACAGTCGCCCAATCAGGAACGCTCACACTCCAAAGCAGTAATCCGGTCACGGTCACGGTCGCAAACGGGGGCGTGCCTCTATCCGCGGCTGATCACAAACTCATTGCAAAAAGCGGAACTGCATCAGTTGCGGGCACACCAACTTCCGTAACAGTGAACGGAAACGGAATTTGCGCCGGATGTACATCGTCGCTGGTCGTTACGGGCGGCGAGCTCTTTCTCAGAGTCGAAGCTCCGACCGTAATAGTGACAACAACGGCAGCGACGTCAGTGACCTCAAGTTCGGCAACACTCAATGGATCGGCAAATCCGAATGGGACTTCGGCATTCGGCTTCTTTCGCTACGACACAACAAATCCGGGAACCTGTAACGACACATTCGGTACGCGTGCTCCTTCATCGAGTGCGTCGGACGCTGCACTTGGGTCAGGATCGTCATCAGTAGCATTTTCGAGAGCGATAAGCGGCCTTGCACCAGGAACGACATATTACTTCTGCGCCCTCGGGAGAAACTCCACCTCGACCTCTTTCGGTGCAGTGCTTTCCTTCACCACTGCCGTCACACCTCCGTCAACAACAACGAACGCCGCAACAAACCGGACAGGCACGACGGCTACATTGAATGGAAGTGCAAACCCGAACGGCGCTGCGACAACCGGATGGTTTCGATACGGCACAACGAGCCCGGGCACCTGCAACGATACATTCGGCACGCGAGCTCCTTCCGTAGGTGGTTCATCTCTGGGGGCAGGAAGTTCATCCGTTGCCTATTCGCAAGGCATAACAGGACTGACTCCCGGAACTACCTATTTTTACTGTGCGATCGCACAGAACACCGCCGGAACAGGTTTTGGTACGGTACTGCAATTCACAACTCCATTGCCTCCGACCGCAACGACGTCAGCCGCGACGGCTATCACTGATATTTCTGCCACGCTTAACGGCTCAGGTAATCCAAACGGAGCTTCGACAACAGCGTGGTTCCGTTATAGTACAACGAGCCCCGGCACCTGCAACGATACTTTCGGAACTCGTGCTCCTTCGAGCGGCGGCTCGGCGTTAGGCTCGGGGACTTCGTCGCAGCCTTTTTCACAGGCGATAACAGGATTGTCAGCCGGCACTACCTATTTTTTCTGTGCAATAGATTCGAGTGCGGAAGGAACAGCTTTCGGTTCCTTGCTGACATTCACAACACACTCAGCTCCATCCGCAGTAACATCTGCTGCAACTGTGGTGACTTCAAGTTCGGCCACGCTTAACGGCTCGGGAGATCCGAACGGCGACGCAGCATTTGGGCACTTTCGTTACAGTTCGTCAGATCCGGGCACTTGTAGTGATTCTTTCGGAACGCGAGTGCCCGGCAGCAGTCTGTCGGACGCATCTCTGGGAGCGGGCACAAGCCCGGTCGCGTATTCCTTTGGTGTTACCGGACTTTCTCCGGCGACAACCTATTATTTTTGCTCAATTGCAAACAATAGTCTCGGCACTGGCTTCGGAACAGTGTTGTCTTTCACAACACTCGCGAACACTCCCGCCGTAACAACGAACACTGCGTCAAATCTGACCGGCACAACTGCCAGTTTGAACGGGTCGGCAAATCCCGGTGGTGCGGCTTCAACTGGCTGGTTCCGATACTCTGCCATCAGTCCCGGAACGTGCAACGATACTTTCGGAACACGCGCACCGACAAGCGGCGGTTCATCGCTTGGCTCCGGAACTTCGACCGTTGCCTACTCGCAAGGTATTACCGGACTAAGCCCGGGAACAATGTACTTCTATTGCGCAATCGTACAGAATTCAGTAGGAACAGGATTTGGTTCGCTTAGCACGTTTACAACTCCGCTGCCGCCAACTGCGACGACGACCGCCGCGACAAGTATCACTGACATTTCCGCCACTCTCAACGGTTCCGCAAATCCTAACGGTTCGGCAACTACGGGTTGGTTCCGTTACTCAACAACTGACCCAGGCACTTGTAACGATACTTTTGGAATACGTGCTCCAGTAAGCGGCGGATCGGCTCTCGGTTCAGGCACCTCCGCTCAAGCTTATTCCCAAGCTATCAGCGGCCTTACCGCCGGGACAAACTACTTCTTCTGTACCATCGCTTCCAGCGCAGAGGGCATATCTTTCGGAACGGTCCTTTCGTTCACAACGCATGCACCTCCGACGGCTACAACGTCCGCAGCAACAATAATTACGTCAAACTCTGCCACGTTCAACGGCTCGGCTGATCCTAATGGGGACGCTGCGTTTGGTCACTTTCGCTACAGCACGACCAATCCGATCACGTGCAACGACAGCTTTGGCTTCCGAGTGCCGGCGAGCAGCGCGTCGGATGCATCGTTGGGCGCGGGAACAAGCGCAGTTGCATTCTCATTCGGGATCACAGGGCTTTCTCCCGCGACCACTTATTATTTTTGTTCGATCGCCAACAATGGTCTTGGAACAGCCTTCGGCAATGTTCTTTCGTTCACGACTCTAGCAACTTTGCCAACAGCAACGACTAACAGTTCGTCAAGTCTGACAGGCACAACGGCGACTTTGAACGGCTCGGCAAATCCGGGCGGAGCATCTGCCACAGGATGGTTCCGCTACAGCACCACTAGTCCCGGCACATGCAACGACACATTCGGCACGCGCGCTCCGGCTAGCGGCGGATCGGCGCTGGGTTCGGGAAATTCATCGGTTGCGTTTTCGCAAGGGATAAGCGGATTGAGTCCGGGAACAACCTACTTCTACTGCGCTATCGCACAAAATTCTGTTGGAACAGCCTTTGGTTCCCTTCTGCAATTCACGACACCGCTGCCACCGACCGCGGCGACCGTCGCCGCGACAAGCGTAACCACAGCCTCTGCTTTGCTGAACGGATCCGCGAATCCAAATGGGGCTTCGACTACAGGATGGTTTAGATACAGCACTACGAGTCCCGGGACGTGCAACGATACGTTTGGAACACGCGCTCCGGCGAGCGGCGGCTCCGCACTTGGATCGGGCACTTCCACTCAAGCCTATTCACAGCCGATCTCGGGCCTTTCGGTTGGGACGACATATTTTTTCTGTGCCATTGCATCGAGCGCCGAGGGCACCGCCTTTGGATCGGTGCTGTCATTCACAACACCAAATGCTCCGACAGCGGTTACTTCGGCGGCGACATTGGTAACATCGAGTTCAGCGACACTTAACGGCTCTTCGAATCCAAATGGCGATGCCGCACTCGGCCACTTCCGGTATTCGACTTCGGACCCTGGAGTATGTAACGACAGCTTTGGCACGCGACTGCCGGCAAGCAGCGCGTCGGATGCATCGTTGGGCGCGGGAACGAGCGCTGTTCCCTATTCGTTCGGAGCGGCCGGCCTTACGCCGGGCACTACATATTTCTTCTGCGCGATCACCAATAACAGTATCGGAACTTCATTCGGTTCGGTGTTATCGTTTACAACGCTCGCCGCCCTTCCGACGGCGGCGACGAACAGCGCTTCAGATCTGACAGGCACGACGGCGACTTTGAACGGCTCGGCAAATCCGGGCGGAGCATCTGCCACAGGATGGTTCCGTTACTCATCGACAAGTCCTGGAACGTGCAACGATACTTTTGGAACACGCGCTCCGGCAAGCGGCGGATCGGCGCTGGGCTCGGGAAATTCGTCGGTTGCATTTTCGCAAGGAATAAGCGGATTAAGCCCGGGAACGACTTACTTCTACTGCTCTATCGCACAGAATTCTGTCGGAACAGGATTTGGTTCGCTTAGCACGTTTACAACTCCGCTTCCGCCGACTGCCGCGACGTTACCTGCCACGGGAGCCACGAATGCTTCAGCACTATTGAACGGATCGGGCAATCCTAATGGTTCATCGACGACGGGCTGGTTCCGTTATTCGTCGACTGATCCCGGAACGTGCAATGACACGTTTGGAACACGCGCACCGGCAAGCGGCGGATCGCCTCTGGGCGCGGGCAGCTCAGCTCAGGCATACGCACAATCGATAACGGGACTGTCTGCTTCAACTACATATTACTTTTGCGCGATCGTATCGAGTGCCGAAGGAACATCGTTTGGGTCCGTGCTTTCGTTCACGACGACGAATGTGCCGCCCGTGATCAGCGGAACTGTCACATACGGCAACGCGATCGGCGCTCCGATACCGCGGTTTGTTTCAAACGTGACGATCACCGCTAATGGTTCACCTATTGTTTCGACAACGACCGGCGCTCCGGGGCCGACTGCGGGACAGTATTCGCTGACGGGCTTTGGTGCGGGTTCATACACGATCACTCCGACAAAAACCGGCGGCGTAAATAACATCACTTCGTTTGACGCCGCAAAGATCGCACAGCACGTTGCCGGAACATCCACTTTGACCGGCAATCAGCTGATCGTTGCCGACGTCAGCAACAACGGAAGCGTGTCATCGTTCGACGCTGCACAGATCGCGCGATACGTCGCTTCGTCGCCGCCATTCGGGATAACCGGAACGTGGAAATTCGTCCCGGTGAACAAAGTATATTCGTCAATAACAGGTGATCTGACGGGTGAAGATTACACAGCTCTGCTGATGGGCGAAGTTTCCGGCAACTGGACGAACACGGGAGCCCGGCCGGCGAGCGGTTTCAACCCGAACGCGCTGGCTTGGCTGATCGGCGGCGGATTTTAGTCACGCATGCCCCATAGACCTATTGTAGGCCTAAGCATTTCACTTGAGTTTTTGCCTTTCTTTAGGCAATAATTGCCTATATGCAATACAAAGTCAGGCTGCGCACAGCCGGTTTTTTGGGTTTCGCAGCGTTAGTCCTGATCGCAGGAATTATTTTGGCCGCGGCAAATTCGTCGCGGCTTTCTTTGTTTGTCGCTTCGGTGGGCGAAGGTGCTTACGAGAAAATTTTTGATAAGGACCCGACAGAAGTGGAGAGCAAATCGGAAGAGGGCAAAGAAGAATATGAGATGCTGCTTCAGCAAGAGGGTTTTTGGCACGACCGGCTGACGTATCCGACAGGCCGGTTTGATCCTGAATGGCTTCGTGAGGCAGTTCGTCAGGATGCGCAGGTCGAACGTGGTGTTCCGGCTGGCAGACAGATCTCTGCGGAAAGCCGAACGTCTTCACCGCTGGCACTCGACCCAAACAGCTTTACCGCACTTGGGCCAAAGCCCGAACGCATGACCGGCTGCGCAGGCTGCTACGATTACGGAGTAACGCAGGGACGCGTTAATGCGATCGCAGTTGATCCGACCACTACAACGCAAGGCTCGATCGTCGCGTATATTGCAAGCAATGGCGGCGGTGTGTGGAAGACGACAAATTGCTGCTCCGCTGCCACGACCTGGACGTCGATGACCGACCACCCTCTTGTATCAACGACCGGCGTCGATACGCTCGCCATTGATCCTAACGATCACAACACAATTTACGCCGGAACCGGCGACCTTAACTTTGGCTCATTCTCAATGGGTAGCCAGGGCATTTTGAAAAGCACTGACGCAGGAGCGACTTGGACAGTACTAGGAGCGAGCGTTTTCGGGGCCGCTTACGATGAGCCTGCCGGACAGTTCCCGCAGTATGACGCCGTCGGAAAGGTCCGCGTAGATCCCAACAACAGCAGCCGCGTTGTCGCCGGTACAAAGAAGGGACTTTTCCTGTCTTTTGATGGAGGCACAAACTGGACCGGCCCTTGTGTGACAAATGCATTTAGCACACAGCGTCAAGATATTACGGGACTAGAAGTGAGCAACACAGGCGGCGGTGTGAGCCGCATTATTGCAGCGGTCGGGCCGCGCGGATTTGCGACTGTGGTTCAGTTCGATCTGAACCAGAATGGAGCCAACGGAGTTTACAGAGGCACGATCCCGGCAAGCGGCTGCCCCAGCGATTTCACGCTCGTAAGCCGAAACGATAACGGCTTTGTTTTTGGCGACGCAGTTAGCGGAAGTCCTTATGCGGCCGGTGCGTTGATGAATGCCGGGTCGGGAAATCCTTATGTCAGTTCGTCATCTGGAAATCAACTTGGCAGGATCGACATCGCCGTCGCTCCCAGCAATCCTAATTACATATACGCACAGGTCAGTTCGATCGCGATTAATGATTCATGCGGCGCTGCCGGCTGTCAGCTTGGCGTCTGGTCGAGCATTGACGGAGGCACGACATGGAGTTTCATGTCGGGCTCGTCCGGTCCTTCGCTGCGTGATTGCGCGGCGGGCGGAACTACAGGCACTGGTTCCGATTTTGCGGGATCCGGTGATTACAACCAGAACTGGTACGATCAGGGACTCGTTGTCGATCCGAATGACCCTGAGCGCATCTTCATGGACACTTACGACACGTGGCTTGGCAAGCGAGGCAACGCAGACTTCTATAATGTCACATGCGGATATACCGGTACGGCGCTTTCCAGCCATGTGGTCCACGTAGATCATCACGCTCTTGCGTTCGTGCCCGGCTCGTCCGACATTTTGCTCGAAGGCAGCGACGGCGGGATCTTTTCGACCTCGAACGCGGCCGCGGCTGCTGAAGACACGCTTCGCCCGACCTGGGTGAATATGGACACCGGATTGAACACGATCGAATTCTATTCTGGTGATCTCAGCGGAAATTTTGCCACGAGCGCGACGCCAAAGGCGGTCGGCGGTGCGCAGGACAACGGAGCAAGCTCTGTAACCTTTTCAGGAGGAGCTCCGAGCAGTATTCAGTGGCAGATGGGTCTCGGTGGTGACGGTTTTTCGGGGCAGATCGATCCGGTCGGCACAGGAACGCAACTCCGTTTTTGGCAAGGCAACAACAGCGGCGGTTTGAGCCGCTGCGTCAACAATTGCACAAACTCTGGAGCATCTTGGACGAGCAGCCGTGGAAACTGGAGCGGCGATACGCAGGCATTTATTCTTCCGATCCATCTTTTTAGAGGCGGCATTCCGGGTGGCGACGATTGCGGCCCGGCAGGCGCGACGACCGGCTGCGGACATCTGATCGCAGGAACTACTCGCGTTTGGGAAACAATATCGGGCACCAACACAAGTGTTCCGCAATCGGCTTGGGTCAACACCACTCCTGCGACATGCACCGGTACGAACGCTTGCCTGACTAAAGGTACGTTAGGAACCCGGTCATTTATAACGCAAGTGAAGTATTCGCCAAAATATCAAAGCGTCGCCATCGTCGGCACAAACGACGGCAACGTTCAGATCGGCCTTAATCTCGGCACAGGTGTGGCAAATCAAGGCAACTGGGTCAACGTCACCGGTTCAAATGCCGTGCTGCCAAATCGTCCGATCCTAGGCGTCGCACTCAGCCCTTCGGTGCCTGCGGCAAATGTTCCTGTCGGGTATGCGGCAGTCGGTGGTTTTGATCTGAACACACCGACAACGCCGGGACATGTTTTTCAAGTCAGCTGCACGGCATTGTGTGCTTCGTTCACATGGCTCGATAAGAGCGGCAATCTTCCGAACATTCCGGTCGACTCGATCATAGTCAATCCAAATTTCCCGCAGCAGGTTTTTGCCGGAACCGACTTCGGGCTTTACTACACAAACGACATCAACGCCGCGACACCTCAATGGTTAAGGTTTAGCAACGGCCTGCCTGCTGTAATGATCTGGGACATGCAGATCGATCGCGGCAGCACGACGTTATCGCTATGGACGCGCGGACGCGGAGCTTTTGCATGGCCATTGCCGCTCGGCCCGATCGGCACTACGCCGACCAACACGCCGACAGGAACTCCTACGACCGCTCCGACCGCAACATCGACCGGTACTCCGATAATTACGCCGACCTTTACGGCAACGAATACGGCTACGCCCACGTTTACGCCGACGCGGACATCGACTAATACTCCAACTAACACAGCAACGGCAACGAACACACCTACAAATACAGCAACACCGACGTTCACGCCAACGAGCATAGCGACCGCCACCAACACTCCGACACCTTTGAACACGCCTTCGGTCAGCGGAACTGTGACATATGGCAACTCGAATTCAGGTATTAAGTTCATCTCAAATGTAACGGTAACAGGCACCGGCTCGCCGGATGTCTTTGCGACAACTGCGGCTCCGGGCGGAACAGCGGGACAATATACTTTGATTGGATTCGGTGCGGGTTCTTACACAGTGTCGCTTTCGAAAACGACCGGACAGAACAATATCTCGTCACTAGACGCGGCGAGGATCTCACAACATGTCGCCGGGATCTCAACGCTGACAAACGATAACCAAAGAGCGACCGCTGATGCTAGTGACAATGGTTCCATCTCGTCAAATGATGCGGCGTTGATAGCGAGATTTGCAGCCGGGCTTGGAGCTCCGATCGGACAAACGAACACCTGGAGATTCTTTGTTCCTCCGGGCCCAACTTTCCCCGTTGGAGCATCGCCAACGACTAGGACATATGCATCAGTCACTGACCCTGTCAGCGGCCAGGACTTTGTCGGTTTGCTGGTCGGTGATGTCACAGGAAATTGGGCACCGAGTGCAGCCAGGCCTTCGAGCGAAGCAGAGCGTGTAGTTGATATTGATCTGCCTCGCTTAACGGCGCCGGCCGACAGCGAAGTACTAATACCCGTTTCGGTTAAAAACGCTTCGAATAAGAAGATCATCTCTTATGAGTTCGACCTTCGCTATGACCCGGCAGTGATCCAGCCTCAG
>CAZGSC010000056.1:0-18795 GCA_964528325.1 uncultured Chloracidobacterium sp.
CGAATGGCTCGCAGAACACTACCCCGACAAGCGTGTGATCGAAGCAGTGTTCGGGGATGTCCCGGTCGAGATCGTGTTGGGCCTCGATACCCGGCGCAAACCGGGGGCCAACACTTCAGAACCCAAGGAACATGCTCACAACTTCGAGAGCGTGAGTTTCACGTTCGACGAACCGATCGACGGCGACCGCCTGCATGTGGTCTTCGACGCGTTGCCGGAGGAACTGCTGCGCGCCAAGGGCGTTCTGAATCTGGCAGAAGAGCCAAAGCGCCGTACGATCTACCAGCGCGTAGGTAAACGTTGGAGCTATACCGCGGCGGAGCCCTGGGGCAAAGTACGACCGCATTCGAGTCTGGTTTTTATCGGCCCCGTGGGGTTGCTGGATGCGCCCACGCTGGAAGCCCGTTTCGGTGCTTGCCGGGCGAACCGGCGTGACGAAGCGGGAGCTGCTTAGAGCTCTATGAGAGCAGATGGAATTTCTGCAACGACATTGAATGCCGTCACGGTGTCTCTAAACATGTGTGGCGATATGACTGGGAAATGAATGACGTGAGAACAACATAAAAGGAGGCGGGGTGTCTGACCAACAGCCGGCCGACTGCCTTTCTCGAGCGAAGGAGATCGCTCGCAAATCCATAGTTATGGAAGGTCTACTTATAAATCTAATAGATGGAGGATACATACAATGACAACAACAGCAACAGATCCCCAACAAACACCAATAGTCGATTACAACAATATCCCGCAGCGGTTCCACAAGTATCCAGCCTCGGATCGGGCCAAGACGATCGTCCATGAAGCAATCACGATGGACTCTTTGTTTAGCGGTGGCTGGCCCGGGCAGTGGTCGAGCCCGGAGGCCCCGGAGTTTCACGATGTCATGGCACACATGCACAATGCGGGCTTCAAGGTACTGGCGGCCAACCCCTCGGCGGATGCCGCGGGCAATGACCCTATCAAGGCGCTGGAGTTCTATCTCAGAAAGATCAACGAGCATCCGGAGCGCTACAAGATCGTTCGCACCACGCGCGACATCGATGAGGCGATCGCGGAGGGCAAACTGGCCATGTATTTCACCCATCAGGGTATAGCTTTTCTCGAGGAGGATCTCGATCGCGTCGCCGTCTACCGCCAGCTGGGCTATGGCTACTGCCTGCTGGCCTACAACACGCGCAATTGGGTGGGCGACGGCTGTTACGAAAAGGAGAATGCGGGCCTCACCGGCATGGGCAAGCTGCTGGTCGATTCGTACAACCGCTACGGAATGATCCTGGACGTCAGCCACTGTGGCGAGAAACTCTCGTTGGACGTCTGCGCACGCAGCAAGGATCCGGTCATTTCCTCGCATTCCGGCGCCTATGCGGTCCACCCGTACCAGCGGAGCATCTCCGACGAGCGGATCAAGGCCGTTGCTGCAACCGGCGGCGTCTGCGGGATCAACCTGGTAGGGGCCTTTCTCGACGCATCCAACCCCGATATCGTGACCACCGACATGGCATTCCGCCACGTTGACCATATGGTCCAGCTTGTGGGAGTCGATCATGTGGGCTTTGGCTCGGACTACATACCCGACATAACCGAGACGGCAATCGGTGTTCAGTCGCCCCTGGGGCAGATCTTCTTCGACGACGGCGGCGTGTCCATGGCGATGGGAAAGAAGGGTGTGCCGACGCCCAACCCCGGGGATTTCGCGCCGGCGCTGGTCGATAAGCTCCTGGAAAAGGGATATTCGGAAGACGACTGCAAGAAGTTTCTCGGCGGGAACTTTTACCGCGTTTTTGAACAAGTGTGGCGGTGATCACGATCAATGGAACGATCTCGGGGATGAGATGCCACTTTTGGGGATCGTCATCTGGTCTCGGTTTTTGCCGCTCCGGTGAATACGGCGGCCAAATTCTGTTAGGAGAACATAATGGAACACTTTTCCTTCATTTTTACGATCTTTTTTATGCTGCTGGGACCCATCAAGTTGATCCCTGGCTTTGCCGGTGCAACGCGCGGAAAGGACGCCTCATTTAAGCGGTCCGCGGCATTGTGGTCAACGATGATCGCCGTTCTTGTCTTAGCGTTCCTCATATTTTTGGGAGGAATGTTTGTCGACAAATACCGGCTATCGATCGACAGTATTCGCATTGCAGGTGGTTTGGTGCTTCTGTTGTCAGCGATCCTGTCTATATTTGCGAAGCCTAGCCCACCAGCGGAGTTGCCGGAGAATGTTAAACCGCTTACGTTAGCAGCATCGCCGATCGTATCGCCGGTCATGATACCGGCGGCAGGGGTTGCTGCGGTACTCATTTTCATGCTGCTTGCGAAGGAGATCCCTGGGATGGAACTCGCCGTTATTGTCGCTGCGGGGGTAATTATTACGATGAACTTCGTTGTTATGTACTTCAACGAAAAGATACTGGCGATCCCGGGGCTGATGCTTGTGCTGCAGCTCTTAGGCGCCGTTCTGATCTTTATGCAGACGGCACTCGCGATCGATACGATAATTGATGGGATCCGCCATCTCCGATCGGTCTGACCGGACCGATCCTGGTACAGGAGGATCCTTTTACTATGGGCACGAAAGACGACTTCGATAAAAGTTGCGAATTCATACACCTTCTGATCGATACGTTTCAGTCGTATGGGGTTTCGTCCAAATCAATGGAAGTGCTCCTTGCCGATGTAGTTGACTGCTTAAGCGTTCAAGGTGATTTTGTCGTCACGCCCAATTTTGTTCAAGCGGTGATCTGGAGTGATGACAGGGAGCATCAGTGGGTATATTTGATAACATCCCGGACCGGTGATTATGACTTAGCAAAACTTCACAAGGTCATGGAGGTAGCGGACGGACTGCTACGCGGAGACCTTGATGCGTCGAACGGCGTCGAAAAGCTCGAAGAGATAATCTCGCAGCCAAAAGAATACAGCGCAGGGCTTACCGCTTTTGCGACCTTCCTGGCTTGTGCGGGCTTCGGCCCCTTGATCGGTGCGAGTATTAGAGATGCGCTGCTTGGGGGGGCTATTTCCGTTGCAGCTCTTGCGTTGTCGATCGCGGCAAAACGGTCATCGCGAACTGGTGCTCTGAGCGAACTGCTCGTCGCGTTCATGGCGGTCGTGCTTGCCCGGTTGATCGCCCTTTTGATTCCCGGCGCTGACATTGTCCCGATCATGACCATCGCGATAATAATATTCATTCCGGGATTCGGTTTAACTATCGCCCCTCGGGAATTGATATTTGGAAACTCGCTTGCCGGTACTATGTGGATGACAAACGCTCTTGTTATCGTGTTTAAGCTCTTTCTGGGTCTTGCGATCGGGACTTTTGTAATGAATTATTTCCTCGGTCATCCGCCAATAGTAAAGACGCCCGAAGTGTCGTTCTTGGTCAGGTTCATCGGGGCAACATTGTTCGTGGCCGGATTTGCGATAATTTTGCGGGTACAGGCAGCTTATCTTCTTGCAGTGGTCCTTGCCGGATGGATAACCTGGGGCGTACTTCAATCCGCCAACGGGATAAACTCTTGGGTCGGCACTTTTTTAGGAACCGTGACAATAACGGCCCTTTCAGGCTGGTTCGCGCGTTTCTTTAAGGTCCCCAGCTTGACCATAGCTTTGCCTAGCATAATGATACTGCTGCCCGGATTAGCTGCGATGGAGGCGATGAAGACGTTTGCTGTTGAGGGGGCTCTGAGCGGCTTTCGAGCCACCTATCCGGTCCTGGTTTTGATCGTCTCTCTAATAGGCGGATCGTTAATTGGAGATGCGTTGGGACCGAATGCAATGGTAAAAACGACCAAGGCCCTACGAAGCATGGTTGGGATGGGTCATCATAAAAACAAACCGAAAGGTGAAAGGAGATCCTGATCCAACGACCGAAGACTTCTTTTGACCGTTACGAGCGAACGCCGATTTCTAACGATCTTTATGGTAGTAATTGGGAGATAGCCCAGCGACGTTGTGGGACGAGGATTCCTTTTGCTTGAGGCCATATTCGAATAATCTGTTGGCAGGAGTCTTGAACAATATGATCAATTTGATACCTTTCTGGCTGCTTCCAATAATTTCGATGACCCTTTATCTCCTATGCTGGGAGGCGGGCAGAAGGTTTGGTCGTTCTTCAACTCAGGAATTCCGGGGGAGTGAACAGTCATTGCCGGTTTTTGTAAGTGCACTTCTTGCCCTTGTCGCTTTTATGCTGGGCTTTACATTTAACATGACAGCGGCCCGGTTTGAGGATCGCCGCAGCGTCCTCATTGAGGATGTTAATGCGATCGGAACGGCGTACCTGCGTTCAAACCTGATAGCTGAGCCGGAAAAAACTAATATTCAACAGCTTTTGCGGCAATATGTTGAGACTCGCCTTCCGTCAAAGGAAGATATCACATTGGAACAGCGGGCCCAACGTATAAATGAGATTCAAGACGCTATTTGGCGCCAAGCGACCGCTGTCGTCCAAAAAGATCGTTCCCCGATAACGGCCTTGTTCATAGATTCGCTCAATAACATGATCGATACAGCCTCTAAGAGACTAACGATAGTTGCACGACACACGATACCTGGACCCGTTTGGATCGCTATGATCCTACTTACAGTAATGGGGGTCACCGTTCTGGGGTATCTTAACGGCCTATTCGACAAACACCGCTCGCCATTCGCTTTGGTCGTTGCGCTGACCTTCTCTGTAGTGATTTATCTGATCGCTGACCTCGACCGGCCGGGTAAAGGCATCATCGTCCCGAACGACGAAGGTATGATCGAACTTCAAAGGTCGATATCCCGAGTGGATTGACGGATAATGCACTCCTTGGTCTGATACCTATCTTATTCACTTTTCAGTAGAGTCAGGAACTCCTTCGGGCTTGCAGGGCTTTAGATATAACCTGTTTGCTGTTGCCTATTGTTTTTCGAGTTGCTGTTGTGTTGTCGAGTGGATCCATTGCCAAACTAACAAGGGTTATTCAGGCAATCGTAGAACCGTGGAGATAGCGAACGATCTAAAACCGGGATTTCTAGAGCCTGAGTCGAAAGGTCAGGGAGTCCGCGTTGATTGAACCGATCGAGTTTTCCCAAATAAATACAACAGGTTATACAAATCGAAAGGCGGCCCAAGGAGCCACCTTTATGTTCTCAAGTGTGCTTACGGTGCGCCAAATTTGGCTGTTCTGATCTATGGCGTGCGAGGGCACAAGGCTTGGACGAATGATTGGTGACTATCATCGGGATGAGCGGGTTTAAGGATCTCGCCTGGCGGCTTCACATTCTGTTAGTCATGAATAACTTGATTCTTTCCAAATGCTTGCTAGACGGTTGACGAAGTTCATTTTCCCAACCGGCTATAGTATCCGGATCGGCACCGAGGATCATCGACAGCCTTTTTAATGATAGTCCTAAGTATTCTCTCCGTACCTTCAGGCGGCGGCCAAACGAAGGCGACAAGTCGCACGGACGAAGACCGATAAACGCCTTAACAGAGGGTCGAAATCCTAATCATACAACTCGTCTATTCGCCTCCCCATTTCTTATGTTTAAAGTAGATGTATGCAAAATCTCTTCTGCGAGTTACTTGTGGGTCAAGTTCAGATCGAGCCTTCGTTTCCGTAAGTGATCCCCCAAGGTCTGGGGATGAAAGGGACATGGATGAACCGTCGCAACTCAAGCTGGGGGTTTTGGAGCCTGAATGTGATGATGGCATTTTGTCAACGCTGGAGACAAGAACGGCCACCTTTTGGCTCGTCCTGCGATTGTAAATATTCTCCTGCAGCGAGCCATTGTTTGTTCGTGCCTCCGTCCGCATCTTAAGAGTTTCGCCGACGATTGCGACTTAATGGCAGTGGAAAAACCCTCGGCAACTGATACACATGGCGTGCCGTTGGGTTATCATCAGGCGGGTGCTCGATTGACTGCATTATGAAGCGCGTCCCTTAAGACCTTTAAGTAATAAGTGCGATGGGCATCGTTTCTAATCCTCCCGCTCTCCAATCGAGCAAGAGTCGTCGGATCGATTCCCATCCTCTTGGCCATTTCCTTTTGGGTCAGTCCGTTGTAACTTCGCCACAAAACGATCCTTTTGTGCATTGGGAGCGTGACATCATAAGGACAGAAGCCGATGAACCAGATCAATCCAGGAAGTTCCTCGACGTGAGGCTTACGCCAATTTCCTTCCCAATTTCGAATTGAAGCGACATTCACATCCAAAATAGCAGCTACATCGCGCTGCCAAAGGCCCAGGTCAATTCTACGCTTCCTGAGAAAATCTGAGATCGTCTTTGGTTGGAAAGGGTAGGGAATTGGCGTGAATATTTTGTTTCCGGGCCGAAACGCCCTAATATTGAAATGACATCTTGTCAACGCGGGGATGTCCGTGCGGCTACTTTGGCTCATCGAGAGAATGCAAATGTTCGCCGATGCAGATACAGCGTTACGTCGGCAAGATTTCCGGCCCGCTAATGGATCGCATCGATATTCACATCGATGTGCCCGCGGTAAAATTCAATGAACTTCGCGGTCGTGATATCCCGCAGGGCGACAGTTCGGAGGTTATTCGTGACCGTGTGATGCGGGCTCGTGATGTGCAGCTTGCTAGATTTAGCGGTGACGGGGTATTTTCAAACTCTGCAATGTCACCAAAACAGATCAGAGCTTTTTGTGCTCTCGATGGTGAAAGCGAAGCTTTGCTTGAAAAGGCGATGCTGCGTCAAGGTTTATCCGCTAGGGCGCATGACCGAATTCTGAAGGTTTCGCGGACGATCGCCGATCTCGACGGCAGCGAAAACATCAGATCCAGCCACATAAGTGAGGCAATAAATTACCGCTCGCTTGACCGTAATTATTGGACATGAATGAATAATTGCAAAGAAGAGACGATTCGCAATTTAATAATGCAGAGTCGTGGCACAACACAATCATCCTAGACTATATGGTCGTTTCCGCTGATGCAGTATTGTAATAAATATTTTATGCTAATCCGTACAGTTTGAAGAGCTTTATTAACGTTTAGAATTTGATCTGCCATTGATGTGGTTTCCCTAGGGTGTTATCGGCCAAAGTTGCAGGCCGTTTTTTTTGATATTTTTAAATCTCCGACAGTCTGAAGTGCATCTTATGACATTCGATGGCGAATTAATACCCTTCAGAATTCCTTAGCTGTAATTAAGTGCTGCGAATTGAACCAGAGTTAGAACTGACGGTCGTGCTAACTGTAGTCAGCGGTAAAGAGGCCGTGCGCGAAAATCTCGAAGCGTTAACACCGCAGATAGATTTCGAAAAAGCAGAGATCATTGTTCCATTCGACAATTCGTCGTCAGATGTTGGGAGCCTGGCGTCGGACTTCCCAAAGGTCGAGTTCTTTTTTATTGAGAATGCTGGGGCGAACTTAAGCAAAAGCAGCACAGATGAGCACCGCCTTTATGACAAGCGACGCGCGGTTGGCTTGCAGAGATCTCGAGGACGGATCGTTGCGATGACCGAAGACCACGCTCTGCCGGCCCCTGACTGGGTTAGTCAGGTTCTGACAGCACATGAGCAGCCATATGATGTTATCGGTGGAGCTGTCGAAAACGGCATCGAAAGACCCTTAAATCGCGCACTCTATTTTTGCGATTTTGGAAGATATGGCCGTCCGTTCAAGGGCACCGAGGCCTCGTATTTGTCAGACGTCAATATCGCCTACAAAAGAGGAGCTCTTCTTTCGGTTCAGGATATCTGGTGCGACGCTTATCAGGAAACAACGGTTCACTGGGCGCTAAAACGGAATGGCCGGAAACTTTTTCTGGACGATCGGCCAGTGGTTTTTCAAAACAGAAAAGGCATCACGTTCATCAAAGCTTTGCGCGAGCGGATCGGTTGGGGGCGAATTTTTGCAGAAACACGCGTTAGAGAGATCACCTTTTTGAAACGGCTGGTTTTTGCCCTTAGTTGGATACTGCTGCCTTTCGTTATGACTTGGCGCGTATTTGGGCACATGCTCAGGCAGAGGCAGAGCCTCTGGATTATCTTTTCAACGCTGCCCATGGCTTTTTTGCTTTTGATTGCCTGGTCGTGGGGCGAATTTCTCGGTTATCTTTATGGGTCGCCAAAACATGACCGCCTTCAATCGGCGGCCATTCGGACCTATCCCAAGATTCGAAGGAACAATACTTGAAAGTTTCACTCGTAACAAATTTTTTGTCTCTAAGCGGAGCCGAAGCTCTGACCAAACTTGCAACTTTTGTTGCATTTGCTTATTTGGCCAGACTTTTTGGCCCGGCCGGTTTTGGTTACATCGAATGGGCTGGAACCGTCCTAATGTGCTCAAGCTTGATCGTTGATCAGGGCTTTAGCTCTTACGGAGCGAGAGAGATCGCAAAATCGCCGGAACGAACTGCACAACTTGTGTCCGCAGTAGTAACAGCCAGAATACTTCTTGCAGTAATTGGGTATATAGCCATCGCGATTTTTGCTTTGTTGGTTGTTCGGGAATCAACAATAACCGGTTTGCTCCTGGTCTATGGCTTGAGTCTACTTCCCATGCCATTTTTGCTTCAATGGGTATTTCAGGGGCACGACCGAATGCACCTAGTGGGAATAGCCCAGATCATTCGGCAGTCCATGTTTGTAGGAGTCGTTTTCCTCTTTGTCCGAGGAGTGGACAATTTGATATGGGTCGGAATAGCTGAGGTCATCGGCGTTGCTTTCGCGGCTGGATTTACACTCATTGTCTATCGCCGTTACTTTAGCCGGTATGGCCGCACCCGCTGGACGTTGTCCCGCGAGCTTTTCCGTGATGGCGTGCCGATCGGACTGAGTCAAATGTTTTGGGTCATAAAAATGTTTGGCGCTACCTTCATTGTCGGGCTGATAGCAACGGCCGAGGATACGGGTTATTTCGCCGGAGCAATGCGCATTTATATTGCCTTGCACACATTTGTTTACCTTTATTATTTCAACATGCTCCCGTCGATGTCACGGGCTTGGAAACAAGGGCCTGAGATGTTAGCAGGGCTGATCAGGCGATCACTAAAAATCGTGGCTTTGGCGAGTTTGATAGTCGGAACCGGGTGGGTCATGGCCGCACCGTTTATTATGACGAGTGCTTATGGCCAAAGTTTTAATAATGGTGCGGCCGCACTGCAATGGCTGGCCGGAGCGTGCATCGCAGCGGCTCTAAGCGGGCATTTTAGATTTGGGCTTATTGCAGCAGGATTCCAAAAAAATGAAATGATCGCGACGGCTATCGGCTCTTTGGTGGCGTTGGGATTGATTCCGGTTGGGTATTTCAACATGGGAAACAGTGGTGCGGCCGCGGCATTATGTTTTGCAGAGATCGTGGTTTTGATTTTCTCTTGGTTATTTTTCCGGCGCGTCCTCTCTAGTCAAGCTCTTAACAGCTCACAAGGGGCGGAGGAATCATTTGAATCTCTTCGGAGGGTTGCGATATAGCTATGGCGATTGACGGATCCTGGTCACGGCGCAGCATCGCTGTACGCGTTTTCATAACATGTTGGCTCATATTTGCTCTTCATTTCGCGACCAACACGGTGCGAGAGATTTATCCGGCCTTGAGCCTCGGTGATCACTTCAGTTTTGACGTGTCCGAATACGCCGGGTTGCATCCAGACATTTTTGAAATCCCCGGACGCGGGACATTCATAAACAACAACCCGGGTGCATCCATCATCGGAGCGGTCCCTTACACGCTATTGCGGCCAATTACAGATAGAGTCGTTGCGCGTGTCCAAGCGGGTCGGGCTAACGAGCCGCAACCGGAGATCAAGTTTGACACTATCTATCCGATGGCTCAGGAGTTCTATCAAAAATCAAGAGAAAAAGGATTTGACGTAAAATTTGGACTCGCCGCTGCGATAACTCAGACATTTGCCATGGCACCCATATCGGCGTTTGGCGCAGTTGTGATGTTCTGGCTTTTTCTAGCACTGACAAATAATTCAAAGATGTCAGCCCTTCTCGCGATGCTCTACGCGGTCTCGACGCCTATCTTTTACCGGACCGCACAGTTGAACCAAAACGTGTTGGCCGCTAATTTCGCGCTGTTTGCTTTCGCTCTTCTTTGGAGACCGTCAGAGAAAGATGATGTTGAGAAGAGGCCGTTCTATTTTTTGGCGGGCCTATGTTGCGGGTGGACCGTCGTTCTTGATTACAGTGGCCTTGTCATCGTTGCGGCGGTTGGCGGTTACGCGCTTGCGCGATGGTTATCGGAGCCTCCTGAACGTCGAATAATATCCGAGCTGGCACGATTTGTTGGGGGAGTCGCAATTTGTGGTTTTGTCCTGATGATGTATCAATGGGTTCAGTTTGGGAATCCCATACTTCCGCCGCAAAACTACATGCCGCCGGCAAATTTTACCGATCTTGGCTACCGCGGGTTCTCTGTACCCCAGCCAGATCTTTTGTTTGAAACTGCATTTGGGATCCGATACGGTTTGTTTACCTCGGCTCCGATCCTGCTGCTGGCTTTAGTGTTTCCTTTTTGGTTGCGCAAAACAAGCCGGTTTCTGGATAGACGAGAAATTATTTTTATCGTTGCTTTTACCCTTCTTTTCTTTGTTTTTTGCGCTGCCAATCAATATGGTCGAATGCAGTTTAACACGGGGGTTCGCCACATCGTTCCAGTCGTCCCCTTTGTTTTTTTGCTTGCTGCTAACGTTCTGATCAAAATGCCTCGAATCCCGGCGCTGCTAATAGGACTTTTGGCAACATATTGGTCGTGGTGTCTGGTTATGTACCGAGACGTTGAGCAGGGATTTGGGGTTTTTGAGTCTATTAAACATATAACTCTTGAAGGTTTTCGACTGCCTTGGCTCACAACACTGGAACGCATGGGTTTTGTGAATAATGCATCCGCGATACCGCTCTTTATTCTTGTAGGGACGGTGATCTGGTTAATATGGTCGGTCGGAGCAAAGCCCAAGGCGGACCTGCTTGTAGAATCAAATGGCCTTTAACAGAACAACTCCTATCAGAATGATTCTCATATTGTTGGGGCTCACTCTGCTTATATTTTCCCTTGCGGTCTCGAGCACGAGTTACGCTCCGTTTCTATTGGGCGGAGAGGAAAAGAATTTGAGTTGGGGACCAGCATTGTTTCGGGTTCTTTTGGCCTTTCACGGTATTTTGATCATCGTTTTCGGATGGACGAGACAGTCCTCGGCGAACGATTCAAAAACGGTTCTGGAGACGAACAGCACCAGGATATCTACGTCGGTCATTCTAGGGCTTATCGCGTTAAGCGTCGTCGCCATTGGGCTAAGGCTGATTAATTTGAATTCGGACCTTTGGTTGGACGAAGTGCTGACGCTTTTGGATTTTGTCAGGTATCCGGTCGGGCACATCATAACGAGTTTTCCGAGCCAGAACCAGCATATGCTTTTTTCGCTTCTGGCTAAATTTAGCGTAACGGTATTCGGCGAGTCGGCATGGGCTTTGCGAATGCCATCTGTCCTGTTCGGTATCGGCAGTATTTGGGCGTTCTTCTTTTTGAGCAGGAAGATTTTGGGCCAGAAGGAAGCTCTTTTGGGTTGTGCACTATTGACCGTGTCATATCATCACATATGGTTTTCCCAGAATGCCCGCGGATATATGGGTTTACTGCTTTTCACGATGCTTGCAACCTGGTGTTGGCTTGAAGCATTAGAAAAAAATGATGTGAAATGGTGGGTCGCTTATTCGATATTTATCATACTTGGAATGTGGGCAAATATTACGATGGCTTTTGTCGTCGCGATTCAGGGAATCTTATATTTGGTTCTGCTTGCGTTCCCTGGGCTGAGTGGTGATCCGGGCAATATAGTTTCACTCGAACGCCGAGCAGGATCAAGGCCAATTTTCGCGTGGCTGTTAAGTGTCACTGTGACATTACAGCTATTTGCTCTCGCTCTACCCGAATTTCTTGCGGTCGGGCTTCATGAGGAGTCCAAAGAATCTGAATGGACACACCCGCTTTGGGTGATCACAGAAAGTTTGAGATCTTTGAGCATTGGGTTTGCGGGAATCGCTGTTGTTCTAGTGGGCGGGGCATTTGTTGCATTCGGGTGGTTTATGCTCTTTAGAAAGAACAGACGCGCGGCGGTTATGATGATTCTGCCGGCTATGCTTGCCGGCGGCACAATGTTAATACTTGGTCACAACTTGTGGCCGCGTTTCTTTTTCTTTTCGATGGGTTTTGGCTTATTGATCGTAATTCACGGCGCAATGGAGCTGCCGAATCTGATCGCAAAATATGTAAAGCCGCTCAGGCTGAAAGATGCACTGGTCTCTGGTACCGGTATCGCGGCAGTTGTTTTTTTGATCTTGGCCTCGCTCGCAACTTTGCCGCGGATCTATGCATTGCCAAAGCAAGATTTTTCCGGTGCCAAGAACTATGTAGAAACTCATAGCTCGCCAACCGATGAGCGAGTTGCAGTCGGCCTGGCCGGGATAGTTTATGGTAAATACCTGACACCATATTGGCCCGTCGCCGCAACCGGCCGGGAGGTTGAAATTCTTCAGGAAAGCGGCAGACGTGTCTGGCTGATCTATACTATACCGACTGAGCTAAAAACATTTCGGCCGGATATTTGGCATGTGATCGAGCGGGATTTTGAAGTTACACAAGTTTTTCCAGGAACGCTAAATGGCGGCGATGTTTTTGTATGCCAGAGAAAATCAGCTTCCGCTACCTTGCCCTCGATCGAGATCAAGGGAGTAATTGCGGATGTTAATTCTAATTAAAACGATGATGCCAGCTAATAACGATATTGATCTGTTAACTAACTCTGTAGAAACCGGGCAATCGGACGATCGGCCGATCAAACATGTGAGCATTGTTATCCCCGCGTATAACGAAGAATCGGCTGTTCGGGAAGGCGTGATCGAGCTTCGCAAGTTCTTTGAGGTCACCGATATTACCGCCGAGATATTAGTTGTTGATGACGGCTCACGTGACAAAACTGCCCAGGAAGCAAAGGCAGCAGGAGCGCGAGTCATCCAACACCGAAGTAATCGCGGTTATGGAGCATCTCTCAAGACCGGTATTCTCGCAGCTTCCTACGACATCATTGCGATAACGGACGCTGATGGAACGTACCCCGCGAAATACTTGCCTGAAATGTTAAACGAGCTAGAACATGCCGATATGGTCGTGGGGTCGCGAACAGGTGCTGACGTTCACATTCCTCTCTCTCGAAGGCCGGCTAAGTGGTTTCTCCGCGTGATGGCCAACTACGTTGCTAACACAAAGATCCCAGATCTCAACAGCGGACTTCGTGTATTCCGACGTGACGTCGCAGTGCAATATTTTGCGATCCTGTCAGATCAATTCAGCTTCACGACCACGATCACCCTCGCACTGCTGTGCGACAACTACGCCGTCACCTACATTCCGATCGACTATCGCAAGCGACAAGGGAAATCGAAGATAGTTCCGTGGGACGCCGGTAGTTTTGCGATCCTTATATTCCGCGTGGCGATGCTCTTTCGACCGCTGCGCGTATTTATTCCGCTTGCGTTGTTGTGTATTTTGTACGGCACGATAAAGGCGTTCACAGATATTTTGGTTTTGCATGACAAGAACATTTCAGCCTCGGCGATACTGGCGTTCGTAAGCGCTTTGACGATGGTCTTGACAGGAATGTTGGGTGATGCAGTTGCGACCAGATTGGGACGGTTCAATCAACACTCCGCTTTGGGTGTCCGTCCAAAAGAATATGTCGAAATGAAGGGAGGATCAGAGCAATGATACTTGCCCTCCAAATATACCTGCTTTTTGGCCTTGTCCTTCATAAAGTCGTTTGGGAGTTGCTTAAAAAGAAGCAGAGCGAGAAACCGCTCGAGAGTAGATCGAACGGACTCGGACTCATTAAGGCAGTCAAGATCGCTATCCTGATCGGAATAATGGTTCAGATATTTCTGCCTGAAATTTTGCCGATCACGACAAACTCAATCGGCGTTCGGTTAGCCGGAGCGATCATCTACACTCTCGGGCTGGCGACGGCATTGGCTGCGAGGTTCCAACTCGGCGACAACTGGGCAAATATCGAGACCGGCCAGATTTTGACCAAACAAGAAGTCGTGGCGAACGGCATTTATCGATTCATCAGGCACCCGATCTATGTTGGCGATCTTCTGCTTTTGTTGGGTCTGGAGCTGGCCTTAAATTCGTGGCTCGTTCTTGGCGTTCTAATTCTTGCGCCGGTTGTCATGAGAAAAGCGATCAGCGAAGAGGAAATGCTTGCAGAGGAACTGACGGGCTATGATGCTTACCGCGACCGGTCAAAGCGATTTATCCCATTCGTTTATTAAGATGGCGCGAACAAGAATTGCGATATTAGGAGCAGGACCGACCGGCGTTGGCGCGGCTTGGCAGCTCGCTGCCCAAGACAAAGCTGACGTTACGGTTCTGGAGCAGCAAAGCTCTGTCGGCGGTAATTCAGGCAGCTTTGAGATCGACGGCCTGCGGGTCGATTATGGAAGCCATCGCTTTCATCCGGCATGCGATCCGAAAATTCTCGCTGAAATAAAAACTTTATTAGGCGACGATCTCCTTGACCAGCCCCGACACGGACGCATTCGTTTGCAAGGACGCTGGATACACTTTCCGTTAAAGCCACAGGACCTGGCGCTTCGTCTGCCTTTTTCGTTCAGCAGTGGGGTGGCGTTGGACGCGGTGCGAAAACTGTTACCCAATGGCAATTCAGCCAACGGGCACGAGACGTTCGCAAGCGTACTTGAAAAGGGGCTCGGTTCGACTATCTGCAGAGATTTTTATTTTCCATACGCGAAAAAGATCTGGGGACTTCCTCCTGAAGAACTCTCAGCGACTCAGGCGCGCAGGCGCGTTGCTGCGGGTTCGCTGGGCAAGATGGTAAAAAAGGTGATCTCGATCGTTCCGGGAATGAAAGCGCCCGGAACCGGCCGATTTTACTACCCGCGAAAAGGGTTCGGCCAGATCAGCGAAGCGATGGCGAATGAAGCCGCGAGACTCGGTGCAACTATCAACATGGATTCTACCGTCCGTAGTATCGAGCTTGGAGATACTGTCAGGGTATCGTTCGATCGAAACGGCTCCCACGAAACCATCGAAGCGGATCATGTTTGGTCTACGATCCCTCTGACCATCCTTTCGAAAGTTATGAAGCCGGGTGCTCCTGCTGAGGTCATTGAGGCCAGTACTCGGATATCTTATCGAGCGATGGTGCTCATATATCTTGTTCTTGAACAGCCGCAATGGACACCGTTCGATGCTCACTACTTTCCTGAAGCCGACATCGAATTAACTCGTCTTTCCGAACCGAAAAATTATAGCGAAGCAACCGAACCGGCAGGCCGTACTGTACTTTGCGGCGAATTGCCATGCGATGTCGGTGATGAGATCTGGAACGCATCCGACGAAGACCTTGGTGCCCGCGTAAAGGCATCCCTTGAACGCTGTGATCTGCCGATCAAGTCCGCTATCTCACGCGTCGTAACAAAACGATTACCATTCGCCTATCCTATTTATCTCGAAGGCTATGAGGAACCGTTCCGAATTCAGGACGAATGGGCGGAAGGTCTAGATAGAGTGCTGACGTTTGGCCGGCAGGGGCTGTTTGCTCACGACAACACTCATCATGCCTTAGCGATGGCGTTTGGGGCAGTCGATTGCTTGCAGTCGGACGGAGTTTTCGACCAGGCAAAATGGCGATCGTATCGCTCGGAGTTTGCAAAGCATGTTGTCGAGGACTAACGAGATCGCACTCGAAAACAATCAGAATGCAATCCAGCGCGCGGGAGCCAAATGGCTTTCGTTTGTCGCGTGGGGAGGCTTAATGCTGGTCGGGCAAGCTGTTTCACTGCAGATGATAGATGCGGGTAGACTGATACATTTTCAGCATTACCGTCCTGTCACCGAATTGCTCGAACAGAAACCTGTCGAGCTTTTCTTGTTCGGACTTCAGGTGTTTTGTGTCGGCACCGGTGCTTGGCTGCGTCGAACAGAGATTCGCCTGGGGCTGCAAAGGTTCAAATGGTGGCAGTTGGGTTTGGTGGCTTTGGTTCTGTTGTTCGCTTCAGCGGCGGTAACACCTGATGCGGCAGTTTATCTGACCAGTCTGGCGATGGGCAGTCTCGTACAACTAACAAATATCGCAAATGTCATTTTGCTCATCTACGCAATTCCGGCATCGGCACTTGAGTCGGTTCGCGAGAGGGTCGATCGGTTTCTAAACGGCGACAAAAATCCCAAATTGGACAGTGCACGTCTTGATAGGCTTGCTTGGATCGCTGCGCTTTGTATGTTCGTGCTTACGGCTTTGTTGAGCTATTTCGTCTACCAAGTACACCCACACGTGCCCGACGAATCTCAGTACATCTTTCAGGCAAATTACATGGCGGCCGGCCAATTAAGCGTGAAACCGCCGCTAGTGCCGGAGGCTTTCAGCATGTATATGGTGCCGACACAGGAACCACGGTGGTTTGGCATCTTTCCGCCGGCGTGGCCTGCTTTATTGGCTCTTGGAACGCTTTTCGGTGCAAACTGGCTGGTGAATCCCTTGTTAGCTGGACTGACTGTATTGGCAGCTTATTTGTTGTTTCAGCAACTTTATACCCTGCGTTTCGCACGAATTGCGACGTTACTTCTATGTTGCTCACCCTGGTTCATATTTATGGGAATGAGCTATATGAGCCACATGGCAACGCTATTCTTTTCGATAACCGCAACTCTACTACTGATGAGCGGGGTCAAGGGAAAGAGGAACTTGTTGGTGCTTATCGCCGGGACCGCGGTCGGGATTGTCGGTTTTATTAGGCCTCTCGATGGGGCTATCGTCGGATCGCTTCTGGCGTTTTGGACCCTTTTTAATAGTGAAACCTGGAAAGCTCGCATCTCTGCGGCCGTAGCTCTTGCGATGGGAACGGTTGCGGTCGCGTGGCTGAATCTGCCTTACAACATATCAGTTACTGGCAGTTCGTGGCTCTCACCGAGCAATGCGTATTACAACAAGTACTTCTGGCCTAAAGTTATGTCTCTCGGGTTCGGTCCGGAACGTGGGATGCATTGGGGCCTGGATGCATTTCCAGGACATTCACCGCTAGAGGCACTTGTGAACGGAGCATTAAATATCTTTTTGCTCAATACGGAGTTATTTGGCTGGGGTATTGGATCTTTGCTTTTGGTTACAATCATTGCCGTTTCAGGATCGATCTCAAAAAAAGATATTTGGGCCGTAACAGTGATCGTTGCTGTTGTCGGTGCATACAGCCTCTTTTGGTATCACGGCGGACCGGATTTTGGCGCGAGATATTGGTTTCTTTGTATTATTCCACTTGTCGCGTTAACGGTTCGCGGGGCAGAATGGATCACCAAAAATCTTTCGCAAGGCGGCGACACCAGCGATCGGTTTGACTTGCGCGTTGTTCTTGCTCTGGCCGTGATCTGTGTGATGAGCCTGGTTGTGTTTGTTCCTTGGCGAATAGAGGACAAATATTACCATTATTTGGGCATGCATCCTGGAATCGAACACCTGGCCAAAGATCGTGACTTCGGTAAGAGTCTCGTGATCGTACGTGGTTCAGAGCATCCTGATTATCAGTCTGCCTGGGTATATAATTCAGTAAATTTTGACGGAAATGCTCCAATTTACGCGTTTGATAAGAGCCCAGAAATTTATCGGAAACTGTTGCTAGCATATGGAGATCGGCCAATTTGGATCGTCAACGGCCCTACACTGGCGAACGAAAATTATTTGATTGTTCGCGGACCTGTCGATGCTAGCGTTTTGCTGCAAGAATTGAATTGAGAAGAAGTGAAGTGAATTGAATTAATGACCACAATGAACAACAAAGATATATTTCCCTCGCCTCCGGAATTGATCGGCCGGGAGCAAAGTGTTTCTTTCCCGGCATCAAATGCTCGTCCATATGATTATCAGCAATTTCTATCAAAAATCGTCGATGTATATGATTCCTTCATAATTCGAGCATATTGTAAGGCACGGTTCAAGATAATAAACATTAACATACTTCAAATGCTCGGACTTTGCCTGCGCGGGAAGCGCCGGATCCTTGATATTGGCTGTGGTTTCGGACTCTTCGGCTGCTACTTTGCCGCCATGTATCCGGAGATGAGCTACACGGGTTATGACCTGAACGAAGGTCGAGTAGATCAGGCGAACCGCGCAGCGGAAAAGTTGGGGCTTAAAAACGTCCGGTTTAAGGTCGGCGACGCCCGCGATATCGATATTAATGACGAATTTGACGCAATTTTAATGGTGGATCTTCTTCACCATATCGATGATCCTGCAAAGGCCCGATTGCTTGAGACATGCCGAGCGCATTTAGCTCCCGAAGGCCGGCTTGTAGTTAAGGACGTGACAACGCATCCGTTTTTTAAGATCGCCTTTACATGGGCACTCGATGTCGTTATGACACACAGTTTTGATATGTGGTATTGGGGCGAAAAGCGATTTTACGAGACACTTGGGGCTCATTTTAATCGGGTCGAGATGTATCCGATCGTAGACTGGCTTCCATATCCGCACATAATTTACTTGTGCGAGAATGTAAACGTTCCATATAATAGTGAGAACAGTTAATTTTTGTTAGCAAGATCGTGTGCGCGAAAAGATGTGCGCGGCTTTTTTGCGTATTATAAAGTGCATTTTTATTGAATACGTGTCTTTTTCAGAGTATTAACTATGAGAATGAGGAAAATTTACTCAAGCTCGCCAGCGCCGGCCGGCCTTGGCTCGGCATTTTTTACTAATAAACGCATCCTTTTGGGGCTAATTGCGGTCATAGTCGCTTTGACCGGGCTAGCGATCGGATTCGAGAGGAGTGCGGCTTCTCCGGCTTCAA
>CAZGSC010000057.1:0-18673 GCA_964528325.1 uncultured Chloracidobacterium sp.
CGGGCACAAAACCTTATGCGGACTTTTGTCATCCTAGTTTAATGCAGCCGCGAGATGCGGTGAAGTTTGCAACTTCAAGTTTTTTATCTTATGAAACAAAAAGCGTTGATTTCCCTGCTATTAAGTTTGATCTTTGTCCTGCAGCCGTTGGCTGTTGCGGCGATGGAGACCGATCAATACAATTTGCCGCCGGTGCCGCTGGCGGATATTGGCGATGAGGTTTCGGAATATGTCGAGGAAAGTCTGTTTGCTGCCGTAGCGAAGGTCAATGCTGATATTGCCCTTCATCAGGCTTGTATCGAAGCTGTAGGTATTAATCGTTCAGGTTGCGATCCCACCGAAAAGGAAGCAAAGAAGCTAGCATACCTGCGTTCAAATGATGCGGTCGCAAAAGAATTATTCAAACTTCTGGGCGACGGAAATATCTTTGTCTCGCACATCGGAACATGGATGAACAGCCATAAATTCCGGTCGGAACCTGCTGCCTACAAGGCCGACTATCTGGATTCGATCTATGTCGCCGCTCCGCTGGATTTTGCAACGCTCAGCCCGACGGTCAGTGTTTTCGGCGTCGAATTTGGCACCGACAAACTCGATCATTTTTTCCAGCAAGGATACAAATATTATAAGATCCAAAATGAAGCAGCCACAAAAGGCTCAACGCCCGAAAAAGCCGTACAAAAGGCTGTCAAATGGGGTCAAATGACTGAGCGGACCTATTTTGGGCTACTCGTTTCCGGCGTGTATTCAAACGCCGATCTTTACGCCAATTACGCGGGAATGAAATTCTATCAAAGCCTGACGGAACCCGTTTCAATTGGCAAGGAAGTCCGTCCGGCGGTTTTAGCTTTTAAGGACGGCAAATGGACGCTCAATGTCTCAAACTTACGCGAATATCTGCTCAAGCCTTTTGTTTCTGACCAACTCAACGAAGCCCTTAACCCGTCCGGCTATGCGTTCACGATCTTTGGTTTGGTCCGCCGTTCTGTCAAGAAAAATGCCTGCCCCGAATGGCAGCAAGGGTCTCCGGAAATTACCGCTGACAAACTCACTTCGCGTTCCGAAGCTCTTGAATTGTGGAACGGCGAAGATTACGGCTACACAAAACACAGCCGAACCGTGAATGTGGCCGAAATTTGCTTTCAAGATCAAGTAGCCCGATAGAAAGTGAGCCCAAAATTCCCGCTGGGGACGCAGATCTTCGCGATCTACATGTGTCGTTCTGACCTAAAAAGCGAATTAAGGATGAAAATGCGTGTAATTATGACAATTAGGCACGGTTTCGCCTGCATTCCACCGCTTCACCGCTTCGCCCGTAAAATGCGTAAACCGCCGCTCCGCCAACGTGTTGGAAAGATCGCCGAGATGCAGGCGCCGGCGAGGACATTTCAACTACCTAGTAATTCCCTGACAAGTGAGTCTGCGTCGTAAACCTTTCTCAAGACTTCGATAACTCCTGCCGAGTGAACGCCAACGGCGCGTGAGCCTTCGCCTTCCTCAATATACCAATAACGGTTCGAAAGCTTTTGGTTATTGCTGTCAAAATTGAGGCCGACAACCTCGCCTTTTCGGTTGATAACGGGCGAACCGCTGTTGCCTCCTATCGTGTCCGCACTGTAAACAAAATTGAGCGGCGTCGAAAGATCGATCTTGTCGCGGCGTGTCTTGAGGCTCGGTGCAAGATTGAACGGCGATGCTTCACCAAAGCTCAACGCACGATCATAAAGGCCGAAAAATGTCGTCTTGTAGGGGACAAGTGTTGTGTCTTCTTCGTAGCCTTTTACAACACCATATTCGATGCGAAGCTGTGAGTTCGCGTCGGGCGGCATCGTTTTGCCGTAGATCGCAAAGCGTGCCTCAGCGATCTTTGTGCCGTTGGCGGTTTCGACATTGGTGATGTTCTTTTCGTTCCATTCGCGGAGTTCGCGGATGACCGGATCAACGCGGCGAGCGAGCGTGACCATCGGATCGGCCGACGCATTAACGGCAGCGGCTCCGCCATCGAGCAACGTCTTTCGTGCTGCAGGGTCCATCAATTTGGTTTCGCGAATTGCCCGGCCGACAACTTCGGCGGGCTCCGCGTCACCAAGAGCGGCCTTAATAAAAGGATCGTCGGCTCCGAGAACTTTTCGCGCCTCGACAAACCACGCAGTCAAAGCGGCTTCTTCCATTTCAGGATAGATCGGTGCGGGTGAGAGCAGCGATGTCTTGAACGCCTCAAGCCGCGTATCGCGATATTCCGGATATCGCTTGCCGTCGGGTTTTGCTGTCTCGATGTGGTAGGTGACGATCTGTCGCGCGATCGTCGCCAGTTGCGACGATCCGAGGCTTGAGAATGCGATCTGATTTGCTTTTGCCGGGAGCATGCCGTATGCGCCCGCTATAGCTGCCCACGCTGGTGCGTATTGCTTATCGAGCTCAGGCTTGGCTGCAACCTTGTCTCGCAGGTCTTTTTCTTCGGCTTCCTTGCGGGCAAAGTTGCGTGGATTTAGCAAACCTTTTTGCTGGCCTTCGAGACGTTTGAGCGAGTTGGCGTACGAACGCATTCCCGGATTTGCCTGTCGAAGCTGTTCGGCTCCGCGTTTGGAGTATACTTCGAGAGCCTTGCGGCGAACTCTCCACACTTGATCCTGCAAGGGATTTCCAAGATCGCGCTGGTAAGCAAGTTGAGCAACAGTAAGGAGCCGAGCGGTCGCTCCCGGATAGCCTGAGACAAGCACAAATTCATTTTCAGGTGCGCCGCTTGCCGACCATTTCAGATACTGCGGCGTACTTGCCGGTTTGCCGTCCTCATAAGCACGCACAAAAGTGAAATCAAGATCGTGCCGGGGATAAACAAAATTGTCGTAATCGCCGCCAAAGAAAGCAGCCTGTTCCTCCGGAGCCATCACGAGCCGGATGTCTGTGTAGCGTTTAAAGCGATACACCCAATATTCACCGCCGCTGTAGAGCGAAACGACCTCGCACTTCAGTCCCACAGGACAATCTTTTTCGATCGTAGCGATCTCGGCTGTGCGCTTTGCGGCCATGTCAGCATCGTTCGCACCAGCTTTCGCAGCGGTATGAACGCGCATCGTAACGTTGTCATAGGACTGGAGTATTGAAACGTTGCCGTCCGGAACCTTGAGTTCGTCTGCCTGCGTTTTGGCGTAAAAACCATCTTTTAGCAAATCTCGTTCTTTGCTCGACAGCCGCTCGATGAAACTCGACGCGACGTGATGATTTGTCGCGATCAACCCGTTCGGTGAGACGAAAACTCCGGATGCTCCGGGAAATTTCACCGACGCCAGCCGCACGCGATCAAGCCATTCTTTCGACGGCTCAAAATTGTAACGCTCCTTCCACTGCTTGAGCGGCGGGTTGTCAAACGTCCACATTCCTTCGTCGGCAAATGCCGGGACAGAATTAAGAACAACGATAAATAATAGGATTGCACTGATCTTTTTCATGGAAATTTTAGGCTAGAGTGAATGTTTGGTATCTTCAAAGAACTTTCGATAGCGAATTTTTATAATCCGCATATCTTCGGCGTTGTATTCAGGGTCAATCTCAAAATAATCAAGGCGTAGCTCACCGCCCGTATAGATAGCGGCCTTAATAACTTTGTCAGGTTTATTGGCCGCAAGGATCAATATGTTTGTATAGCCAAATATGCCGGGGTTTCGACTTAGAACATAAAATTGGCCGGTCAAATATGCTTTGTCTACCTTCTTTAGAATCTCTGTTTCGTCATCGAGTTTTTTTGGGTTTTTGAGATAACGATCTACAACCGTCCGAATGTGTTTAACTGCATTATTTTGGTAAACGAGATAATAGTCTTGCAGTTGTTCCTTTGTAAAAGCGGCTTCGGTTGCCGGAACATTGGCCATCATGTTTGGCTTTTCTTGACCGAATGCTGTAGTGACCAAAAAACACAAGAGTAATACAGAAATTAGAAAATGAATTTTCTTCATTACAACCCTCTGTTACCTCATAAATCCTCAAGACAAAACAGATCGTAGCTTTTCCATCGCACCTTCCAGAATGTTGTCTTCGCGGGCGATGCAGATGCGAACGTGAGCATCCCAATCGTCGCTGTCCGCAAAAGCGCTGCCAGGTGTCATTCCGACACCTGCATCACGCATCAGCATTTCATTAAACGCAATGGCGTCGTTGAAGGTTTCGGGAATGCGTGCCCAGAGATAGAACGCCGAACCGGAATCGTAGATCTTGAATCCCAGATCTGTAATGCCTTCGGAAAAGCTGCGGCGTTTCACGTCAAACTTGCCTCTTAGTTTTGGGTAATAGCCGTCATCGGCCATCAGGACCTTTGACAAAGCGGCCTGCAGTGGCGTTGCCGGACAGACGTAAATGACATTTGCCGCGTTGTTGATCCCGGCGATCAGTTCGCCTTTGCCGTAGGCGTAGCCGAGACGCCAACCCGAGATGTTCCACGATTTTGAGAACGAATTAACGGTGATCGTCCGCTCCCACATATCGGGCAGGCCGGCGATGGAAACGTGCGGGTTTTCGCCCATTACGTAATGCTCATAAACCTCGTCAGAGATGACGAGCAGATCGAGTTGCTTTGCAACGTCGGCGACGGCTTCGAGTTCGGTCTGCGACATTACCTTGCCGCTCGGATTTGCAGGTGTACAGACGATGATAGTTTTCAACGGAAATTCGGCGCGGTCTTTTAGATCTTTGCAGCGGGCAAACAACGCGTCTTTATCGAACGTCAGATCTTCGTCGAGTTCGAATGTTTCCGTCTTGCCGCCAAATTCCTCAAGTATTCGCCGGTGATAAGGATAGTAAGGCTCGAACACAAGAGCCGACTTGCCGCGAAGATAGCTCTGAGCAATACCGATCAAGGCTCCAGTGCCGCCATTTGTGATCATTACTTCAAACGGCCGAGCGTCAACATCGACTTCGATGCCGTTATATTTGGCGATCTTTGCGGCAACGGCTTTGCGCAGGTCTTCGTTGCCCTCGCTGCCGCCGTAGTGATTTTGACTCGCCGCAATTATCCGTGCGGCCTCAGCCGCAAGCTGCGGATCGATCGGCAACTCAGATTGGCCCTGAACAAGGTTTCCGCTCGCCGGAACGAGCCGCGTTATCGCCCGAATATCGGGCTTGACTTTCTTAACTCCTGCTTCTGACATAAGCATTAAAAATATCAGTTTTCAAGCAAGATTTCTAAATGCCAGACAGTAAAAGTAAGATTCCTCCCGGCTCTCTCTGCGGCCTATGCGAAACAAAGTTGACGCAGAAAAGTCTATTTTCTGCTGATATATGCATTGTCTTTTACCCAGAACCGCCAAGGCTTTTCAGCGTCTTCGCCGGCGTAGTCGATGCCTATACGCTTGCCGACGGCGATCTGGTCGGAAGTGAAAGAACGATGATCTTCGAGCCATATCTGCTTTCCGCGAAGGTCTTCGCCATTTAGATCGCGGTTAATATTGAGCGCTATGCAAAGTTTGCCAGGCCCGGAGGTGAGGTTGCGGTCTTTCATCGCGCCGCGTCGCTCACGCATAATTTCGATGCCCTCGACCGGTTCGACGGCACGAATGAGAACGACGTGCGGATGGTCGGCCGGGCCGGTAACGACGTTTAGCTGATAATACATACCATAAATAAAGAAAACGTAAGCGTGTCCGCCTTTGCCGTAGGTGACCTCATTTCGCGGCGTGCGGCGACCTGCATAGCTGTGCGCTGCCCGATCGACCTCGCCAAGATAAGCTTCGGTTTCGACGATCATTCCCGAAACGCGGCGGCCGTTATCGGGAACGACGATCAGCTTGCCGAGCAGCTCATTTGCGATCGAGATCGTGTCTTCGCGAAGATAAAATCCGCGTGGCAGCCTTTTTCCCATATTTTTGTTAGGACGCCCCTTAGCCGTTTGGTAACAGGTAGTTTAACCAGCACGAAACTGGTAAAATCGTAAAAACGTAATACCAATTCTTATGAGATCGATCTATATTGCCTTGTCTATTATTATCTTCACGCTCGCCGCCCTTGGGCAAAAGCCGGATGACGTTCTCGCGACTTCCACCGGGCATACGATCCGTCTTCGCGACCTGTCGCCCGTAATTCAAAAAGCGGTTGCCGATTATCCAGTTAATCTGCCAAAAATACGATCGGGCATCTTTGAGCAGATGATAAGCGAAAAGGTCTTAGAGCTCGAAGCCAGGGAACGAGCCGTCACACCGGGCGGCCTTATTGCCAGTGAAAAGGCAAAACTTCCCCCGCCGACCGAGGCAGAGATCAAGGCTCTTTACAACGCAAAACGTGACGCGCTCGGCAAACGAACGCTTGAAGAGGTGCGAAAACCGATCAGTGACTACCTTCGCAATCAGGCTGAACAGAAGATGCTTGAAGCTCTGTTGACCAGCCTCAAAACAAAATACAAGGTTACCGCAGAAAAGGATGTAAACGCGGTCGGACTCGGTCAAATGGAAGCTCTCGCAACTATCAACGGCCAGCCGGTAACCGTCAAAGATTTCGACGATTTTGCGAAAATTCCGTTATTTCAAGACAAGGCCGATCTCGCCGATGCGATCGTCGATGCGGTAACCGAAACTCTCTATAACCTCTTGCTGGCAGATGAGGCAAAAGCTCTCGGCATCGACGAAGGCGCACTTATCGCCCGCGAGATCACTGACAAATTAAAAGAGTTTTCAACCGAGGAACGCGCCGCGCGGACCGACGAATTAGGAAAACGGCTTTTTGCAAAGTACCAGGTAAAATTTGTATTCACTGCACCTGAACCGCTGGTACAGAACATAGCTGTCGGCACTTCGCCCGCAACAGGGCCGGCGAATGCACCTGTCACAATAGTTATGTTCAGCGACTTTCAATGTTCGGCTTGCTCCGCGACTCATCCGGTTTTGAAAAAAGCGATCGAGGCGTATCCGGGCAAGATCCGCTTTGTCGTTCGCAGCTTCCCGCTTGAGGGAGTTCACGCGAACGCATGGCGTGCGGCGGTTGCAGCCGCGGCCGCAAATGCTCAGGGCAAATTCTTCGAATACATCGAGGCCCTCTATACTCATCAAGACACGCTTGACGACGCGTCGTTGAAGAAATACGCGAGCGATTTGGGTTTGAATGTTAAACAGTTTGAGTTAGACTTTAACTCCGAAAAGACAGCAGCTACGGTCAAAAAAGATATGGCCGACGGCGAATCATACGGCATCAGCGGAACACCTGCGATATTTGTCAACGGTGTTTGGGTACGGTCACTTTCCGCCGACGCATTTAAGGCCGCAATAGATAAAGCATTGGGAAATAAGTAATTATGCGTTTATTGATGATAGTTATTGTGTGTGTGTTGGCGTTTGGCTGCTCCGGCGGCAACGGCACTCCGAAGCCAAATGTCAGCGCCGCCAACACAGCAGCAACAAAACCCACAGCTCTGCCCGTTTACGGCTATGACGTGATCAAAACCTATCCTCACGATCCGAAGGCGTTTACCGAAGGGCTGTTCTACAGCGACGGTTTTCTCTATGAAAGCACAGGACAGGAAGGCAAATCGTCGCTCAGAAAGGTTGACCTTGAAACAGGAAAAGTTCTTCAGAAATTTGACCTGCCCCCGGACGATTTTGGAGAGGGCATCTCGATCATTGACGGCAAGATATATCAATTAACTTGGCGTGCAGGCCTTTGCCGTGTCTTTGATGCAAAGACATTTAAATTGGTCAAGGAATTGAATTATCAAGGCGAAGGCTGGGGACTGACCACGGATGGTTCGGCTCTCTATATGAGCCAGGGCACGCATGTGCTCAAAGTTTTGGAAGCAGAGACATTTAAACAGGCACAGACGATACCGGTCATGCGCGAGGACGGAAAACCGCTGATGCAGATCAACGAACTCGAATGGGTAAAGGGTGAGATCTGGGCAAATGTTTGGCATTCTGAAAACCCTGAGATACTTGGCAAACCAAATTACATAGCCCGCATAGAACCTGCGACCGGTAAACTGCTTGGCTGGATCAACCTCGCCGGCCTTTCAGCAGACGATCAGGCTCAAGGCAATGACCCTTACGATCCAAAGGCCGAGAACACGTTGAACGGTATCGCCTATGACTCGGTTAAAGACCGTATCTTTGTCACCGGCAAGAACTGGAAAAATCTTTACGAGATCAAGTTAAAAAATCCATAAATGGACGAACTGGACAGAAAATTTATGACGCGGGCGATCGAGCTTGCACGAAACGGTGTTGAAACGAACGCTGGTGGCCCTTTCGGCTGTGTCGTCGTCAAGAATGGCGAGATCGTCGGCGAAGGCAGCAATCGCGTTACGTCGACCAACGATCCCACCGCGCATGCTGAAATAGTTGCGATCCGTGAAGCGTGCAGCAGGCTTAATACATTTCAGCTCGAGGGATGCACGATATACACATCGTGCGAACCTTGTCCAATGTGTTTGGGGGCAATCTATTGGGCCCGGCCCGAAAGAGTGTTTTACGCCTGCACACGTGATGACGCTGCTGATATTGGGTTTGACGACGATTTTATTTATGAAGAACTTGAGAAGAACAATGGTGAGCGCGAGCTTGAGCTGACTAATCTTATGCGTGACGAGGCTCTCGTAGTTTTTGGCCAATGGACTGCGAAACCGGATAAGATCGAGTATTAATTTTTTGTTCTCCACCTATCACTTATCACTTATTTCGGAAGTATCTTCGGAGCAAGTTATAGGTGATAAGTTATATATGATAAGCGAGTGATAAGCTTCATTCTAAACAACAATGACATATCGACGGACATGCCTCCGGGTATGACGGTGCTCGATTTTGTTCGTTATCATAAAAACCTCAAGGGCACTAAGATCGGCTGCCGCGAAGGCGACTGCGGCGCATGTACGATATTGGTCGGCGAGTTGGTTGGCAGTGATGTCAAATACCGCTCAATGACCTCATGCCTGATGCCCCTTGCAAATGCCGCCGGCAAACACATCGTAACCGTAGAAGGCATCAATCCGACGGATCGAGGACTGACGCCAGTTCAGCAGGCAATGCTTGACGAAAGCGGCACCCAATGTGGATTTTGCACCGTCGGGTTCGTGATGTCGCTTACAGGTTTTTGCATTGACGATACCGCAAAAACACCCGAAATGGCGGTCTCCGCAGTTGACGGAAATATTTGCAGATGTACGGGATATAAGTCGATAGAGAAAGCCGCTTGTTCGATCAGTAGACAGTTGACGGAAAACAATAAGCAGTTTGTCCCCGAGTATTTCAAAGACATTCCACTACGACTAACGAACATGGCGGCACAAAAGGCGGAGACAGGAGCGGCAGCGAGTGTGTCCGGCCATCCGGCATTCGTAGGTGGAGGAACTGATCTCTACGTTCAACGTCATGACCAAATGGCCGAGTGCGACGCCGGCCATCTGTTATACGAAGAAGATCTACGCGGCATCCGCGACACCGGCGAATATATCGAGATCGGAGCTTCAGCGACGGTCACCGATCTACTCGTCTCGCCCGTGATGCAGTCGATCTTCCCTGATCTTTACAAACACCTAAAGCTCGTTTCATCAACGCCGATACGAAACATGGCGACGCTCGCGGGCAACTTCGTCAACGCCTCGCCCATCGGCGACATGACCGTCTGGTTCCTCGCGTTAGATGCTGAGATCGAACTATGCACAAGCCCGCACGTCAGTAAGGGCGATACACGCTCGTTACCGCTGAAAGATCTCTACCTCGGCTATAAACACCTAGCAAAACAACCCGACGAGATCATCACCGCGATCCGATTCAAAAAACCGACTGCCGATTTTCGCTTTAATTTTGAAAAAGTCTGCAAGCGCACGTATCTCGACATTGCAACGGCAAATACTGCGATCTCACTGCACATGGATGACAATACGATCCGAGAGGCGCACGTTTCCGCCGGTGGCGTTGCACCGATTCCTTTGTACCTAAAACAAACATCAGAGTTTTTGCGCGGGCGTGAGGTCAACGAAGAAACAATATCTGCCTCAAACGAGATAATGCAGTCCGAGATCTCGCCGATCTCAGACGTCCGCGGCACTGAGCAATATAAACGATTGTTGTTGCGACAGCTTTTCCGAGCACATTTTGTGGAGCTATTTGCCACAGAGAACACAGAGACCCCTGAGTAAATTGATTTTATTTCTCTGTGTTCTCTGTGGCTGATTCTTAATGAAAAACATCGATTCAAAATCACACGTTCGCGGCGAGTCCGTTTATTTGGACGATATTCCTGTCGTTCAGGGGACACTGTTCGCGTGTGTTTTTGATTCGCCGGTTGCTCATGGAAAGTTGAAGAGAATTGATACGAGTGCGGCGGAAAATAGTGAAGGCATTGTTCGCATCATCACGGCAAAAGACTTGATCGGCGAAAACCAGATCGGCGGCATTGTGCCGGATGAGCCTTTGTTGGCAGATGGTGACGTTCATTTTCAGGGAATGCCGATAGCGATAGTAGTTGCTTCGAGTGAAGAACTTGCCCGTAAAGCCGCGAAGAAAATTAGTATCGAGATCGACGAACTCGAACCTATTACCGATCCGCGTGTCGCTGCTGCAAAAGGCGACCTGATCGTTCCGCCAAAGAGATTTGTGCTTGGCGACACTGACTCTGCTTTTCAAAATTGCGAGCATGTGTTTGAAGGCCGTACGGAACAGAACGGACAAGAGCATCTCTACATCGAGACGCAGGGGGCATACGCCGTGCCAATGGAGAACGGCGGTATTCGCGTCTATTCATCGACGCAAGGGCCAACGGCCGTTCAGCGTGCGGTTTGTCGTGTGACCGGATTAGCAATGCACCAAGTCGAAGTTGACGTTCAACGGCTCGGCGGCGGCTTTGGCGGTAAGGAAGACCAGGCAAATGCGTGGGCCGGTATTTGTGCGGTCGCAACTCAGATTACAGGCCGGCCCGTCAAATATGCTCTCCATAGAATGGAAGACATGCGTATGACGGGCAAACGGCATCCGTATTCGTCCGACTACAAGATCGGCCTCGATAAAGATCTGAAGATCGTCGCTTACGAGGCTTCGTTCTATCAAAATGCCGGTGCGTCGTGTGATCTTTCGCCGCCGGTTCTCGAACGCACCTTGTTTCATTGCACAAACTCGTATTTCATCCCGAACGTAACGGCAACGGCTTACTGCTGTAGGACAAACCTGCCGCCGAATACCGCGTTTCGCGGCTTTGGCGGACCGCAGGGAATGTTCGTGATTGAATCTGCCATTGCGCACGCCTCCGAGAAACTCGGCGTTTCTGCCGCCGAAATTCAACGTTGCAACTTGCTCACCGACGGCAACGAATTTCCTTACGGACAGAAAGCTGAAAGTGAGGCGATCAATTCTTGGTCGCAGGCTGATGCGAAATTTGATTTTGCGCTTCTGCAAAAAGAAGCTGATGAATTTAACACTTCGTCGAAGTATTACAAAAAAGGTGTTGCGTTGATGCCGGTTTGTTTTGGTATTTCTTTTACCAAAACGCCGATGAACCAAGCACGGTCGCTCGTTCATGTTTACACCGATGGGTCGGTTGCCGTTTCCACCGGAGCGGTCGAAATGGGCCAGGGCGTAAATACAAAAATGGCTCAGGTCGCGGCAAAGATGTTCGGCCTATCCATAGAGCAGATCAAGGTCCATACGACAAACACTTTACGCATCGCAAATACTTCACCGACCGCTGCGTCAGCCGCCGCCGACCTTAACGGTAAAGCTACGCAATTGGCATGTGAGACGATCCGTGATCGGCTTTTCGAGGTCGCAAAAGATCTTGTCGAAGCCGTAAGTATCGATGACCTGTCGCTGGAAAACGGGTTTGTTTGCCGCAACGGCGAAAAGACTTCTCTCGAGTGGCAAAACCTCGTCATGGAAGCGCATTTACAGCGAGTAAACTTGAGCGAACATTCGCATTACGCGACTGCGGGAATCGGATTTGACTGGTCAACTGCCAAAGGACATCCGTTCGCGTATCACGTTTACGGAACAGCGATCATTGGTGTGACGGTCGATTGCCTTCGCGGCCGCTACGAGGTTGATTACGTAAAATGCTGTCATGATTTTGGCTCGTCGATGAACACGGCAGTCGATAACGGCCAGATCGAAGGTGGCATCGTCCAAGGTCTCGGCTGGGTAACGATGGAAGAGGTCGTCTATGACGCCGATGGCAAGCTTCGCTCAAATGCGCTTTCGACATACAAAGTCCCCGACATATATTCCGTTCCGAACGAGATCACGATACTGCCGCTCAAAACAAATCGCGAAAATCTAGCTATCTTCAATTCAAAAGCTGTGGGTGAACCGCCGCTGATGTACGGCATTGGCGCGTATTTTGCGATAAGAAATGCGGTGAAAGCTTTTAAGGATTGCACGCCCGCATTCGATCTGCCATTCACACCAGAGAAGGTTCTGATGAATCTATACGACGGCGAACTGCACTGCAAAAATTAACCACAGATAAATACAGACGGACACGGATTTAAGCACCTAAACTGTGTTTGTTTGTGTCTATCTGTGGTTTATTTTTGTTTGCGGTAAAATGCCATTAGTGAATAAGGAACTCCAACTCTGGCAATTTGTCACCAACCGATTAAGAAATGGAGAATCGGTAATGCTGCTCATCGTCGCGGAAAGCTCGGGCAGCAGTCCCGGCCGGGCAGGATATAAGATGGCCGTTGGTGCGGATCACGAGCTATGCGGAAGCATCGGCGGCGGCGTGATGGAAGTTAATATTGTCGAGCAAAGCCGCGCCGCTTTGTTAGAACCTGGAGAGCGAAGCTTGGCAATAAGTGAACAGGTTCATCAAAAGAATTCGCCTCATTCGAGCGGAATGATCTGCTCCGGCAAACAGACCGTCATATTTTGTTTGCTGACATCCGACAAAGCCGAGACTGTCGCCGCTGTAATTGATGTGCTCGAGCGCCGAACGACTGCATATTTGACAATCACGCCATCCAGGTTCAGTGTCGAACCCTCTGAAGGTGAGGGTCAACACGAAGACTTCAAGTTTGAAAGACACACCGACAGCGAGTTTATTTACGCCGACAGACTAGGTGTCAAAAATACACTTTATATCATCGGTGGCGGCCACTGTGCATTGGCATTGTCAGAATTGATGTCGAAAATGGATTTTCGCATTTCGATCTTCGATGATCGTCCGGAACTAAACACCCTTGCTAAGAATCAGTTTGCCGATGAGATAACTATCATAGAAAACTATGAGAGTATAGCTGAATTCATTCCGTCCGGTGCAAATGCTTACGTCGTCGTAATGACACTCGGATTCAAGTCGGATGAGATCGTGATCCGCAGTCTTTTTGACAAGGACTTTAAGTATTTTGGCGTTCTAGGCAGCAGGGCAAAAATGAGAACTCTCCTGAACACTCTTGAAAAGGACGGATTTTCTAAGGAACGCCTTTCACAGATTCACACCCCGATCGGCCTGCCCATTAACAGCCGCACACCCGAAGAGATCGCAGTCAGCATCGCTGCCGAGATCATTTCGATCAAAAACTCCTGATCCTCCTTGGGAACAAACTTCCCTACTCGGTGTCTAAGTAAGCAGAACGCTTGGCACCGGCGTTTAGGAGGAAAAGAAAATGTTTGACAAATTGATCGAAACCGAACCGAAAGGAGCAAACTTCCACAACCGGCGCAGTTATTTTATGGTGTCATCGATCGTCGTTGGAGTGCTGTTTATCACGGCGGTCGTTATTAGTATTTATGCCTCGGACTATGGATTGGGGCGTGACAGTTTTGAATTGTCGACTATCGTGGCTCCGCCCGAGATCACCGCCGAACCCGCAATGGAAAGGCCGCAGCCAAATTCAGGTTCGAATCGGCTGCCGACCCGCCAAGTGAATATGCTGAATTTGAATGAGAGTCCGAAAGCAGTTCCATCCATCTCAACAGTGCCGAATAGTCAGCAGGCCCGGCCTGATCTATCTAGATTTGTCATAGGCCGTCTAGACTCAAATGCAGACAACACAGATGGCCGCGATTATAGAAGCGGCCGTGATGGAGAGGGCACCGGCCAGTCTGGTTTGAGCTCCTCTAACGAACCGGCCGAGCCTTCTTCGATTCCTGAACCACCAACGATCAAAAAACCTGTTGAGACAAAGCCGCGTGTTGTGAGGTCTGAGGGCCCGATCAACGGAAAGGCAATTTATTTGCCCAAGCCGCCATACCCGGCCGCAGCCGTCGCGATGAATATTCAGGGAAAAGTAGATGTGCAGGTGTTGATCGACGAAACCGGAAAGGTGATCTCAGCCAATGCTGTCAACGGTCACGCATTTTTACGGGTCGCTGCGGAACGTGCCGCGTGGAACGCAAAGTTCAGCCCAACATATCTATCCAAGGTGCCGGTAAAGGTTACTGGTGTGATCGTTTACAACTTTACGAAATAACTTACAGCTCTATCGAACCGGGAAGGGCGGACTAATATGTCCGCCTTTCTTATTTTGTGAGGAAGTGGATCAAGCCTTCGGTATCCATATCATAAACGGGCACGTTGAACTTTGACCTAAGGTCAGCATACAGCATTCCGTCAAGAAATATCGGCTCGTCCGATTTTATCGTCGCTTTTGGAATGACAACGAAATCTCCTGCGATATTGTCTTTCACTGCCAGCAGATCTTGCCCCGTCAGTAATCCCGCAACAGATACATCGCCGCCAAAATAAGTATTTGGAACTGCGAGAACACTTAGCCGCGTGCCGTTCAGTTCGTTGTACTTGTCCATCTGCTCACGCAGTATCGGTGCGAACATTTCGCCGGTCAGAAAAGTTCCGTAGGCAGTAGGCGGTAAGCTGTTAGCAGAAGCACTCATAGTTTTCGGAATAACCGCAGCGGCGTGCGTTCTAACATTTTTCAAACTCTGCGTCTCTGCGTCTCTGCGGTTCAAAACCTTCTCAAACGCACTCAAAAACGACCGTACCATGCCGACTCCGTCCTCGATCTGGGGGTAATTACCGTAATGCCGCCGCGATGGTATTTCGGCACCGGCTTTTATGTAGATCTCATCTCCGAGAAAAGCAAACGTCACGCCGAGAGTCTTACGGAATTCCTTTTGAAGCTTTTCGACTTCTTTTATAGTACGTTGACAAAATTCGGGCGTGACGCGCGTCAGGCGTTCGTCGGTGTTGTAGCGGGTTAGAGCGACGGGCACTACTGCGGTGCTTACGGCCTTTGGATAATGCGACGCAAGATCGCGCAAAGTTTTTTCAAGGATCGCTCCATCGTTTATCTCCGGACACAAAACAACCTGAGCGTGTATCTCAATATCGGCTGCGAGGAGTCGTTCTAATTTATCCGAGATGTCCGCACGCGATTCATCGACGCCCAGCAGATAAGCTCGCGTTTTCAGATCGGTCGCATGAACTGAAACGTATTGCGGCGAAAGACGCTGCTCGACGATGCGGTTCATCTCGTCTTCGGTGATCGACGAGAGCGTCGTGTAGTTGCCGTAAAGGAATGAAAGTCGAATGTCTTCGTCACGAACAAAAAGCGACGGGCGTGCATCTTCAGGATTGCCTTTGCAAAAGCAGAAAATGCACTCGTTCGCGCATTGCCGCGGCACGATCTGCTCGAACATCAAGCCGAGGTCTTCGCCCTCTTCACGATCGAACTCGATGTCGTGCGTCTCGCCGTTTGCCTTCTTAACTTGGATCGTTAATTCAGTTTCGCCGGCTGTTTGGAAACGAAAGTCGAGATAATCACGCACCGGTCTGCCGTTGACACGAACGATGCGGTCGTTCGGACGCAACTCAAGCTCTTCGCCAAGACTGCCCGGTTCGACCTCTGTAATGATCACGCCCGGACGGCGAAGCTTGGTAATGGCTGGCTCAACTGCAAATTCGTACATAACACAAACTCACCCACGAAATGCACGAAAGACACGAAAAGAACGATCTTTCGTGCCTTTCGTGAGTTTCGCGGGTACTCTTACCTAGGCCGCGGCCGATTTGAGATCGAGCATCGAATCGAGCGGCGTGTACTCAAGATTCTGCGAGGTCGCGACGGCTTCATACGTCAATTTTCCTGCGTAGGTATTGACGCCTTCGCGAAGCCCGTTGTCATCCTTGATCGCCTGTTCAAAGCCTTTGCCGGCAAGAGCCTGCGCGTATGGCAGCGTAGCGTTGGTCAATGCGAACGTCGAAGTTCTCGGCACTGCGCCCGGCATGTTAGCAACGCAATAATGCAAAACGCCTTCTTCGTAATACGTCGGGTTCGAGTGCGTCGTCGCATGTGTTGTCTCAAAACATCCGCCCTGATCGACAGCGACATCAACAAGCACCGAGCCTTGCGGTATCAGATGCAGCATATCGCGGGTAACGAGTTTCGGAGCGGCCGCACCGACAACAAGCACCGCACCGATCACGAGATCGGCGTGCGAGATCGCTTCTTCGATAGCGTACCGCGACGAAGCGAGCGTCTGAACCTTTGAAAGGAAGATATCGTCGAGCTGACGCAGACGGTCTAGATCACGGTCGATGATCGTAACCTTGGCTCCAAGGCCGACAGCCATTTTCGCGGCTTCAGTGCCGACGATCCCGCCGCCGATGATGACGACGTTCGCCGCCGGAACTCCCGGAACTCCGCCGAGCAAAATTCCCTTTCCGCCGTTCATCTTTTCTAAGTAAGTCGCGCCGACCTGCACCGACATGCGGCCAGCAACTTCCGACATCGGAGTTAGCAGCGGCAAACGTCCATTCGCCGTGATCGTCTCATAGGCAACTCCCGTCACCTTGCGCTCAAGCATCTGCTTGGTCAATTCCAACTCAGGTGCGAGATGAAGGTATGTAAAAAGTAGCTGATTTTCACGCATACGCGGATATTCAGGTGCGACAGGCTCTTTGACCTTGACGATCATGTCGCCCGTCTGCCAGATCTCATCAGCAGTGTCGAGCATTTTTCCGCCCGCTTTCACATACTGCTCATCCTTAAACCCCGAGCCCTCACCCGCAGTCTTTTGCACATAAACCGTGTGCCCGTCACCAACTAACGCCTGAACACCCGCCGGCGTCAGGCCGACACGATATTCGTTATCTTTAATTTCCTTCGGTAATCCGATCTTCATAAGTAAGTTTCTCCACAAATATTACATACACACTTTAAAATTTCCGTTTTGCCAATTCTAGATTGGTTTACATTAAATCTCAACCTCGTCGATCTGCGCTTTTTGCAGTTTGCCGGAGTAGTCGATGTACAATGCCTTCCACTCGCTGAAGATGTCTAGCACCTGCGTGCCGGCTTCGCGGTGGCCATTGCCGGTGTTCTTTGTGCCGCCGAACGGCAAGTGAACTTCGGCTCCGATGGTCGCGGAATTGACATAGCAAATGCCGGTGTAAAGCTCCTGCATCGCGTAGAACGCATGATTGACGTCCTGCGTGTAGATCGCCGACGAGAGGCCGTATGCAACGCCGTTGACGATGTTGATAGCCTCATCCAAAGTCGAGAAAGGAATGACACAGGTCACGGGGCCAAAGATCTCTTCCTGACCGATACGCATTTTCGGGCTGACATTTGTAAAGACGGTCGGCTCGATGAAATAGCCTTTAGCATAGTCGCCTCTTGTCAGGCGTTTGCCTCCGCAAGCGAGTGTCGCTTTGTCGTGATTTTTGCCGATCTCGATGTAGCCGAGGATCTTGTCCATCGCCTTTTGGTTAATGACCGGCCCGACTTCGGTCTTGGCATCAAGGCCGTTGCCGACGCGAAGTTTTTTAACTTTCTCAACCAGCTTTTCACAGAATTTCTTGTAAACCTTTTTGTGAACGATAAGCCGCGACGAAGCGGTGCATCGCTGGCCACTGGTGCCGAACGCTCCCCAGAGCGAGCCTTCGACGGCGTTATCGACATCGGCGTCATCCATCACGATGATCGCGTTCTTGCCGCCCATTTCGAGGCTGACGATCTTGTTGTCGCGGGCACAGGCCTCGGCGATCAGCCGGCCTGTCGAGGTCGAACCGGTGAACGAGATCAGCCGCACGTCCTTGTGATCAACAAGTGCTGCACCGGGCGCTCCAAAGCCATTGACTACGTTGACGACGCCTTTTGGAATGCCCGCCTCTTCACAAGATTTGATCAGATTAATTGTCGAAAGCGGCACATCCTCGCCCGATTTGATGACGACGGTGTTGCCGCAAACGAGCGCCGGGATCAGCTTCCACGACGGTATTGCCATCGGGAAATTGAACGGCGTTATCAGCCCGCAAATACCGACAGGCTGACGAACGCACATTGCAAATTTGTTCGGCATTTCGGCAGGCGTTGTGAAACCGTGCAAACGTCGGCCTTCGCCTGCGGTGTAGTATGTACAGTCGATCGCTTCCTGGACATCGCCGCCAGCTTCCTTGAGCACCTTGCCCATTTCACGGGTCATCTGGTGCGTGAATTCGTCCTTGTTTTTGCGAAGGATCTCGCCGAGCGTGAAAAGTATCTCGGCGCGTTTCGGAGCAGGTGTTCGACGCCAACGTGTCGCCGCATTTTTTGCCGCTGCAACCGCTGCATTTACATCGTCTTCATTAGAAGCAGGAAAACGCCCGACGACATCCGACGTGTCCGCCGGATTTAGATTGTCAAACCACTCGCCCGACGAAGATTTGACCCATTCGCCACCGATATAATTGTGATATTTCCTGACCGACGGTTTCGCCGATCGCTTAATTTTTGCTTGTTGTGCTTTTGCCATAAACCTTAAGTTTACGGCTT
>CAZGSC010000058.1:0-18594 GCA_964528325.1 uncultured Chloracidobacterium sp.
CGATCGGATCCGTGTAGCTTCTCGTCGTCGGTGACGCTCCCACTGGGAATGTCGGTGCTCCAACGAAGAATCTCCACGTATTGGTGATACCAATTGGTGGTCCAAGCCCTGCTGCGAATCTCGCGAGCAGTGCAGCGTCATTCGATGACAGTGTGCCGTTGTTGCTTGTATCCGCCGCTACCTTTTGGGCGTTGGAGGTTATAAGCAATGTTCCCGCCACGTGCTGTGCGATCCTTGCCGCATCGTTCGACGTGATGCCGTTCTGTCCGGTCGTCTTTGTAACACCGACAGTATAGTTTCCTGCTCCAAAGCCGGTCAGCGTATATTGTCCCGCTGTTCCGCCCGGAGCCGCAGTTGTAGTAAACACATTCACCGAACCCGTTCCGGTAACCGTCGCGTTCGAGATGAACTTCGTCGTCGGCGATGCAGGGTTGCCGTACGTTACCGTTCCCGCGACTGAATTTGCAGGAGGAGTGCCCCCCGCGGTCGCGGTAGCGGTTGCCGTCGCTGTGTTTGTGGCAGTTGGCGTTGCTCCACAAGCTCCGTCAATGATCAACGAAAAGGCGTGAGCCGCTCCGGTATCGATGCCTGCATTGTCGCTGATATTAATAGTCCAAGTGCCGTTGGCATCTTGTCCATCAAACGCACTCAACGGATTGTTCGGCGAGAACGAGCCCGTCGGGAAAGCATTATTCGAAGCTGTCCCAGTTATGTTGCATTGGTCCTCGATCGCCGGGAATCCGCCGTCGTCGTCAAGAGTGATCTCGGCGAAATTGTTATTGCTACATCCAACTGCAGTTGTCGGGACCCCCGGACGGTCAACGATCGTGACGGTCGTTCCCATTGGCGAAGTTACCTTCACAATGACATCTCCAACCCACGAATGGCCAACGCCCGGGAACGGAGAAGCCGTTGGATTTGGACTCGCAGTTTGTAAGCCGTCAAATCGGAAATTAAGATCCGATATCAAGGTCGGAACTCCGCTAACCGAAATTGTCATATCGACGCCGGCAGCCGAATTGTCGGGTATATTCATATCCGGACCTGTATAGCTGAACGTTCCGCCGCCGCCGCAAGGTGTAGGCGTCGGAGTTGCCGTATTAGTTGCCGTCGCAGTATTGGTCGGCGTAAATGTATTGGTAGGAGTAGGCGATGCCGTCGCGGTGTTCGTCGGAGTTCCGCAAACATCGGTCGTAATATTGATCTCCCATCCGCCGGCAAGACTACCAAAGTCGGTACCCGCATCATCAGCGATGTATAACGACCACGTTCCGTTAGCAGGCTGGCCAACAAATGTTGCCAACGATGAGCCTCCCGCACTAGCCGGAGCCGGAGCCGGCAGCTCATTTACTACTATGCCAACGTTGGTAGGCAAGTACGTAGACCCGTTCACTGGCGGAGACGCAATAGTAGCCGCCGCATCACTGTCAAGCGTGAACGAGACACCCGTGATCGCTGTGCTGCCTCCAGCATCCGACATAATGACCGCATTCTGTCCGCCCGGTCCAACAAGAAGCATGTCTATGTCGGCAGGGAAGGTATGATCCAAACCGTTAAGTTTGACCGTTACCTTGTAAACATTCCCGGTCAGGCCCGAGACCGTGATATTCGAAGGATAAGGCGAGCCGGCCGCATTGTCGTTGATAGTGATCGGTGCCGAATTTACAAAATTGACCGGCGTACAATTAGCCGTAGGCGTTGGCGTAAATGTGTTTGTCGGACTGCCTGTCGGCGTATTAGTCGATGTTGCAGTATTTGTCGCCGTGGCAGTATTTGTCGGCGTCGTCGTATTCGTCGGCGTCGGTGAAGCAGTTGCGGTACTAGTTGGGGTCGGGCAAGGGCCGCTGTCGGTTATGATATTGAGCTCCCAACCGCCGGCCAAATTGCCGAAATCAGTTCCGGTGTCGTCCCGGACATAGAGAGACCAGGCTCCATTGGGGCTTGTCCCGACAAACGCTGCCAACGACGCTCCCGGCCCTGCTGGTGAAGGTGCCGGTGCCGGGAATGTGTCAGATGTCGTATCGTAGTTTGCAGGAGCATACGTTCCGGCGGTTAGCACTACCGGGGAATCGGGCAGAACCGTCGCCGCATCACTGTCAAGCAACAGATCTATTGGGGTAAGAATGTCACCTCCACCACCCGCATCCGACATAATTAGAGCATTTTGTCCACCAGGGCCGACGAGCAGGACGTCGATATCGTCGGGGAAAGTGTGGGTCAGTCCCTTGAGCGTCACGGTTACCTTGTAAACATTACCCGTAGCACCAGTGACAACAATGTTTGATGGATAAGGCGCTCCTGCGGCGTTGTCGTTTATGGTAATTGCCGCTGGATTCGAATAAATGTACGGCACACAAGTGGCCGTCGGAGTTGGCGTGAAAGTGTTTGTCGGCGACGGAGACGCTGTCGGCGTTGGCGTACTCGTATTCGTCATCGTTGCCGTATTTGTGGCAGTCGAAGTACTGGTCGCAGTAAAGGTTGGGGTCGGCGTATTAGTTGATGTCGCGGTTCCGGACGGCGAAGCACAAGAGCTGTCGATGACCAGCGAGAACGCTCTTGCCGAGCCAGTATCGCCACCCCCGTTGTCACTGATGTTGATGATCCAGTTGCCATTCGCACTCTGGCCGTCAAACGCACTTAGCAGATTGTTCGGCGAGAACGAACCGGTCGGGAATGCTGCATTTGAGTCAACTCCGCACTGAGTTTCGATAGACGGGAAGCCGCCATCGTCATCCAGAGTGAGCTGAGCAAGGTTGTTGCTGTTGCATCCAAAAAGGCTTGCCGGAACACCTGGCCGGTCATATACCGTTACCGTTGTACCAAGCGGCGATGTCACCTTGACAATAAGATCCCCAACCCATGAATGGTTGATGCCCGGTGTGGTCGATGCCGGATCCGCACTTTGTATACCGTCAAAACTGAAATTAACATCCGCGATCGGGTTTCCGATCCCGCTGACAGGGATCGTGAAATCAGTACCTGCCGGAATGTTATCTGTTATCGCGACTGCGGGGCCTGTGTAGCTAAACGTTCCACCGCAGCCAAGCGGGGTTGGTGTGCTCGTTGCCGTACCTGTTGCCGTCGCGGTATTCGTCGGCGTGAATGTATTGCTGGGAGTAGGAGAGGCGGTCGCCGTGTTTGTCGGCGTACCAAGGAAGATCTCGTCCGCTCCAATGTCAGGTGTGCCCGGACGCGCTTGTCCGTCAATATCATCCGAAACACCAGCAACGCTTACACCGCCGCTTTCATTTGGCGATGCGAGCTGAAGATGCAGATCTGTTCCTGAAACATACAGCGGATCTGTCTGTTTTGATGCGGCGTCCTGTGCCGGCGTCAAGGCCGCCTGCCAGTTAGCCAGGGTCAGGAACGAGGTCGTTGCCAGCGAAGTGGTCCCAATACCTCCGGTTCTCATCTGAGCGTTGCCAACCGGGAAATAGTAATTGTTATTATTCAGTCCGCCCGCCGCAAACGCGTATGCAGCTGAATTCACCACGATATCGTAATGCAGCACCGTTCCGGTGTTAGAGTTCACATCCATGTAGATGCTGTTGTTTTGCAAGGTCAAGCCGAAGTGCGACGTACTGTTAGGATTCGCTACTCGGATCCCGGCGTTATTTTGTGTTGCCGCGGTAGCAGCACCTGGGTCAATATCGCCCGTCATCGAGATCGAGTTGAAAACAACCTTATCGTTACCGCCGCCAGCGATGCCGATACCGATACCCGCGTCGCCGGCAGTGCCGTCGGCGCGTACATTATAAATAAAGTTGTTGGCGACGAGACTATTCGTCGGCGTCGCCGTACCGGTGGTGTTGGCCAGATTAATACCAACTGCAGAAAACGTCCTTTCCTCAGCAACATCGTGAATTATGTTCTTAGTCACGGTGTAGTTATCGGATGTAAGTGTGCCGGGAGCGCTTGCCCACGATTCACTCCCGATACCGATGCCAACACGATCAGCGCCACCAGTGGTATTGGCCAAATCGCCGCCTACGAACTGAACAGTGTTACGACTGACGGTCGCACCAGTATCAGCCTGCATAAAAATGCCGACTTTGCCGATCTCGTCCGTTCCGAAACTTGAAGGCCCGATAATGTTGTCGGTAACAACCGGGTTAATATTCAGATCTGTAGTTGTGCCCCTAGTCACGATCCCATAGCGGGCTCTGATAATGCGGTTAGCAATGAATGAGTTGTTGTCATTGTCCACGCCATTTGCACTAGTGCTGATGGTCGTTCCGCACATGATAATGCCGAAGGTACTGTTGGTGCCCGTATTCTGCGTCGCGCCCGCAGCGAGTTCGAGGTTGCGGATCGTATTGTTACTCGCTCCGTTGCCGGCTGCCACGCTTGCCAACCAGATAGCCGCTGTTGCCGCTGCGGTGTTTGAGTTAGTTACGGTCAGATCACGATTTGATCCTGCTCCGCCTATACGGCCGTCGATGGTAACATTGTCCGCGCCATTGAGTTTGATGATGGCCCCAATGATGCTGCCCGTGATTGTCCGGGCGGCTCCGACGGGGCGAACCGTTACACCAGTGTATGCCGCAGGTGCAACCGCTCCAGAGTTAAGAACGGCGGAGGCAGTCTCTGTCGTATTGCCGCAAACTTCGACGTTGATAACACCCTGATGAGTACCGGCGTTAATAGCATCGAAGGCTGTTTTGAGATCAAGGTAAGCGGTCGGGCCCAGCGCTCCAGCGGTGGCCTCGACCTCGATCGGGCCTGCGGTGTCGCAGGTGCCGATGGTGAACATCGGAGCTGCAGAAGCAGGCTCAGGCTGTGATTCAGCCTTAACCGACGCCGGCTCAGACGCGAAAAACACTGATCCGATGCCCCAATTGGCACTGGCTGTGACGGCTGCAACAGCGATCAAAATAAAAGTAACAACAATAACGCGGGACGGCACTTTAGGCGTAAACATAACTAATCTCCTCCGTTCGATTCCTGGGCAATAAGTCTCGGTCGAATACAAAATAACTCTATCCTGAATTATGGGCGTTGGTTGAACGCGTTGAGTCAGGGAAGGCTACTGCTTGAATTTTTTGGCAATTATCAAAAGTACTTACATTTATATCCAAATTCGCTTATATGTCAAGCTACCGAGCGGCAATTTAAGACCGGAACGCAGTTTGTTCTTTTTTCCTGGAGATGATGAGCGAACTGCCCTTTTTTCGAACACCGCTCGACCCATTCTTGCCTCAAAACATCTTTCCGCATAAACTTAGAAGCACAAATTCAGAAACCGATGAAATTTTATAACGACATTCTTGGCCTGATCGGCAACACACCGCTTGTCCGCATCAACCACATCACAAAACAGCACAAGATAAAGGCTACGATCCTTGCCAAAATGGAAAGCCTGAATCCGGGTTATTCGGTCAAAGACCGCATCGGCATTTCCATGATCAACTGGGCCGAAAAGGAAGGTGCTCTAAAAAAAGGCGGCACGATCATTGAAGCGACTTCGGGAAATACAGGTATCGGATTGGCTCTGGTTGCAGCGGTTCGAGGGTATAAATGCGTATTTGTCTTGACGGACAAAGTATCGGTCGAAAAGGTGCGTTATCTGAAATCGATGGGTGCCGACGTCGTTGTCGTTCCCGCCTCGGCAAAACCGGGAACACCGGATCATTATCACGAGACCGCGGCACGCATCGCCCGTGAAACGCCGAATTCGTTTTATCCCGATCAGTACCAGCATCCGGCAAACCCGCAGGCTCACTATTTATCGACCGGCCCCGAGATCTGGAACGACACAGACGGGCGGGTCACGCATTTTGTTTCCGGTATCGGAACCGGCGGCACCATCAGCGGAACCGGAAGATATCTAAAAGAACAAAATCCGGACATCAAGATCATCGGCGCCGATCCGTACGGATCTATATTTAAGACATATAAAGAATCCGGCCGAGTACCCGAGGCGACACCGTATTTGGTCGAAGGGATCGGCCAATCGCTGCCCGTCACCAACGCCAATATGAACGTCATCGACGAGATCATAAATGTGACTGACCGCGACTCGTTCGACCTTGCGAGGCAGTTGTCCCGCCGTGAGGGTATTTTTTGCGGTGGCTCGACGGGAACGAATTTCTCGGCCGCGTTAAAGGTGGCAAAAGACCTTGACGATTCCGGATTGGTCGTTTTTATTGTCTGCGACACTGGCGAACATTATCTTTCAAAATTCCATTCGGACGAATGGATGAAGGAAAAACTCCTGCTCGAACCACAGCGCATCACCGGAGGCCTGATCGCCGAGACAAAGAATTCGGGTTCGCCGGCAAAGCTCATATTCGTATCGCCTGACGAGACTCTGAGCGCCGCCCTGACGCTGATGAGCGAGAACGGCGTGACGCAAATGCCTGTTTTGGACAACCATGTCTCGGTAGGGAGCCTTCGCGAAAGCCATGTTCTGGCAAAGCTTTTAGAGAACCGCGAACTGCTAAACGGCAAAGTTAGCGAGGTCATGGACAAGAGTTTTCCGGTTCTGGACGTGGACGCAAGTTTTGTTGATATCAAATCGAAACTTCAGCGGCATCCTGCGGTGCTGATTGAAGATTTCAAACGAATTACTGCTATAATCACGCGGTCGGATGTTTTGGATCTGCCGATTTAAGCTCTTTTGGGAGACAAGATCATGAGTGAAGAAAAAGACGGGAAATGGGAAATGCCGCAACCGGTTTTTAAGAGTTCCGAAGGGTCTCTGCCAAAGAGTCTCGAAGAAACGATCTCAACATCTTTTATGGCAAACGCAGAAACAATAGAGATCGATGAGGACGATGACATCCTGGGAATCATGGACACGCTTCCAGGCGATTATTCCCTGCCGTCAATGGATCACGAGGACGACATCCTCGAAACAGCTCTTGCTTCTGATCCCGAACCTGCCCGGATCCTCGAAACATCGCCTGCAGCAGAAATTCCCGCAGAGACCCCAATACCCGATACCGACGAACCCCAGCCAATATCAGTAACTGCCAAAGAAACTGCGGAAACGACGGAATCAGTAGTTAGCGAGTCTGGCTCAGGCTTCTTTGTCTATGTTCTGCTACTGTTGATAGCCGTTGCATTAGGCGTTCTGTACTATTATTTTGTCCAGAAAAAATAGCCGCTCATAAACTGCTATTTAACTAACTATTACTCTTCGCGTTTTTCGTATTTGACGGTCTTTTTCCACTTGCCGTTGACCAATGTTTTTGTCGTAACTTTTACTTTCGTCTCATCAGGAATGGTTGCGTCCTCGACCATCTCAAAGACTTTTCTCGGCTTGTTGCCGACGACATCGTAACGCTCGGTAATGTGCCAGCAGCAGCCGCTCTTGTCGAATGTTTCGAGTTGTTTCTTGTTCTTTAATACCTGAAACATCCCGAGATGCACTCCAAGATCTGAAAATGCTTTGTTATAAACGAACTTTTTCGCCGCCCGCGATGAAAGATAAATGCTGTACGACGGCATGTTGTAAGACCCGTTCGTTCCATCGCAGATCGCAACGTCTTCCATGCCGTCAAAATTGTAATCGCCTATATTTATAACGCTCTGTTTGTCGTAAAGCAAAGTTTGATTGACCGCCGGCTCACCGCCTTCGCTCAGATCGACATAAGTGTCTTCAACCTTGATCACCTGATACGCCGAGCTGCCGCCTTTTTTGTAAAATGAGATCGAAGCCTCACCTTTGCATGTTGAGTCCTCGCACTGTGCGACATTGACCTTGATGTCGAAATATCTCGAAGCGTCTTTGACGTCGAAACTCTTTTGAGAAAATGCGTTCGTACTTGCCAGCAAGATCAATGCTATTGTCAGAATTTTCATTTCCAGTTTTCAGTTATCAGTTTTAGGGATGTGTCATATCTTCGGCCCGGACAAGCTCGTCGAATTTTTCAGCGGTCAAAAGTTCAAGTTCCACTGCTGATTCTTTCAGAGAAATTCCTTTTTTGTGAGCATTCTTCGCGATCTTTGCGGCGTTGTCGTAACCAATGTGCTGATTTAACGCGGTCACGAGCATCAGCGAATTTCGCAGATAATGATCGATCTGGTCACGGTTTAGTTCGATGCCTTTGATGCAGTAATCGACAAAGCCGTGACAAGCGTCGTGAATGAGCCGCACGGAATGAAGAAAGTTGTGGATCATCACCGGCTTGAAAACATTCAGCTCAAAATTTCCCTGAGAACCCGCAAAGCCGATCGCTGCGTCGTTGCCAAAGACCTGCACCGCAACCATCGTCATTGCCTCAGATTGCGTCGGGTTGACCTTGCCAGGCATTATCGAACTTCCCGGCTCGTTTTCCGGCAGTGATAACTCGCCGACGCCGCAACGCGGCCCGGAGGCCAGCCAACGAATGTCATTTGCGATCTTCATCAAACTGCCCGCGAGCGTTTTCAAACCGCCTGATGCAAACACAACCTCGTCATGCGCTGACAAAGCCGCAAATTTGTCCGGATGCGACTTAAAAGGTAAGCCTGTCAATTCTGCGATCTTATCCGCCGCACACTGCGCAAATTCGGGGTGTGCATTCAAACCTGTCCCGACCGCTGTTCCGCCAATAGCCAGATCGAACAATCCGGGCAACACCATTTTCAGCCTGTCGATGTCACGAGCGACGAGCGAAGTCCAACCGCCAAACTCCTGCCCAACTGTCATCGGAGTGGCGTCCTGTAAATGCGTACGGCCGATCTTGACGACATCAGCGTATTCTTTTGCTTTAGCATCGATCGCATCGTGAACTTTTTGAACTTCAGGGATAAGAGCCGTCAATCTTTCCGCTGCCGCGATATACATCGCCGTAGGGAAAGTGTCGTTCGACGATTGTGATTTATTTACGTCGTCGTTCGGGTGAACCGGTGATTTGCTACCCATCTCGCCGCCGGCGATCTCGATTGCACGATTCGAGATGACCTCGTTGGCGTTCATGTTCGTCTGCGTACCCGAACCTGTCTGCCAAACCCGCAGGGGAAAATGCTCATCGAGCTTTCCCTCGATCACTTCATCCGCCGCCTGAACGATCAGATCGAGCTTATCTTTTGGCAGCTTTCCAAGATCAAAATTGACAATAGCCGCCGCCTTTTTCAATATACCAAGCGCCCTGATCACCTCACGCGGCATAACATCGAACCCGATGTCAAAGTGCTTCAACGAACGCTGTGTCTGCGCTCCCCAATAAGCCGAAGTAGGTACCTCGATCTCGCCCATCGAATCGGTTTCAATTCTGGTCTTTATTACTTTTTCTGTTGCTTCTGACATATATTTGCTTTCCGCGGAAAACGCAATTTTACAACAGTTTCGCAAACCCCAAAAGACCTGAGGCAACAAAACAGTTTTGGATATGGATCGGCCAAAAGATCAGATCACACCAATGTCGGCTAGACAACGTTTTATACGTTCGAATGAGTGTCCGATGTCGTTATCAAGCCCCACCGAAAATCGCACAAGCCCCTCGCTCAGGCCCATTGCTTCGCGTTCCTCGATCGGGATCTCGGACGAGGTACTATGGCCCGGTGCGCTAAAAAGCGTCTTGAAATAACCAAGACTCACCGCAAGATATCCAACCTTTTCCTGCTGCATCCGAGTCATTAGCATGTTTGCATTACTGAGACTGCCAACGTCGAGAGTAAGCATTCCACCATACCCATAACCGGGATTCATCAATTGTGTCAACAATTGATGCTGTGGATGCTCGGGCAGGCCGGGATAATGAACGGTCAGACCGAGTCCACTAAATCTTTCAGCGAGAAACATCGCATTCGCACTGTGTTGCCGCATTCGCAAATGCAGGGAATGCATGTTTTTTAGGATACTGGCTGCCCTGGTACTGTCGAGCACGGCACCAAGAAGCATCGAAGCTCCGGAATTGATGTCAGTTAGTTTATGAATGAACTCGTCACTCGCACAGACGGCACCGGCAACACAATCACTCGTCCCGTTGATGAATTTCGTAAGGCTGTGAACGACGATGTCGGCACCGAGCCGTATCGGCGACAAGATCATCGGGCTAAAGGTATTATCAACGACGAGTTTGAGGCCGTATTCTTTGCAAAGGGCAGCAAGAGACGGTATATCGGCAACCTCGAGCAGCGGGTTGCTCATTGATTCACAATAGATAACACGCGTCCGATCGGTTATCAGCGAACGCACTCTGTCAACGTCGCTAAGATCACAGAAATGAACGTTGATCCCAAATCTCGGCGCGAAGTTCTTGAAAAATGCGTACGTACCGCCGTAGATCGTTCTTGAAGAGATAACTTCGTCGCCACTGTCACAAAGCTGGAGAATGGTCGATGAGATCGCGGCCATTCCTGAAGCCTTTGCCTGAGCGGACTCACTGTTTTCCATTCGGGCTAAAGCGTCAGAAAGGAATTTGTTTGTGGGATTCCAGTGCCTCGAATAAAGGAAACACCCTTCGATCTCGTGCTCAAAAAGCTCCTCCATCCGATCGGGGCTCATGAAGGTGAATGTCGACGAATCAGTGATAGATGGATTTACATCACCAAATTCGCCAAAAACCAAAAAGTCCTGTATCGCGTTGCTTGGATCAAATTTGTGACTCATACAACCTTCCTGCAGTAGCAGTAGACGAATTCCTGAGTGGTTCCAAACGGCGTTTCATGAGTTTCACCGACACTCTTAATGAGTTTGAACTGTTCCCCAAATTCATTGTGCATCGATTCCGGATCATAACGAACAACATCCAGACCGCTGCATTTTTGCGGGCCGTCAAGCCCAAAAGACGCAACAATTATGTGGCCGCCAACCTTGAGCGAACGCATTACGCGTTCGACATACTTTCGGCGATCTTCGGTGTCGGTGAGAAAGTGAAATACGGCCCGATCATGCCAAACATCGAAGTGGTTCTCCGGTAGATCAACCTCGGTAATGTCTGCCTCCAGCCACTCGACCTTTTCTGCCGAATCCCCTAACCTTTCTTTGCTTTTTGAGATCGCTGTCCCGGAAATGTCCAGAACCGAAACATCTACAAAGCCATTGATCAACAGATCATCAACAAGGGTCGAACTGCCACCGCCGACATCGATGATCGCAGCATCTTTCTCAACACCGGTATTCAAGATCATTTGCAGCGAGTTGTCCAAGTGGTCACGGTACCAACTGACCTGATCATGGGGCTTTGTCGAATACACGTTTTCCCAGTGCTGTTTCTTTTCCATTTCACACCTCCCCGTTCTTGTCGGGAGAACCAACTCTTTGTTCAATATCTGCACGCCGGGCCCCGGCGTCACATGCTCCCCGCATTCAGGTGTCATAGCCGAGCTTTGGAAGAATGACAAGCTGTAACAAAAGCCACAGCCCGACGAAAATACCGATAATGAGTAAACCTTCCATCTATTTTGACGGCGGCGCACCGTGTGGCGGCAATGTCTCCATAGGCAGGTTTGCCGTTTGCCACGCAGTCGTGCCGCCGGTGACATTCAGGACATTGTTGAATCCGGCTTCTTTGAGCAAACCGGCGGCCTTTTTCGAGCGATTACCAGTCTGGCAGATCAGATATACGGGCTCATTCTTTTCAAGCGTATCGAGTTTCGCCGTGAGGGTATCGAGCGGGATATTGACCGCTCGCGCGGCATGTCCGCTCGAGTATTCTTCCGGTGTGCGAACATCGATAAACTGAGAATATGCTTTGGAAACCGCAATTTGAGCGTCAGCCGGCGATACTTCTTTGATATCCGTCGCGACATTCGGAACCCCCGAATCCGTTTTTTTGGTAGCGGCGTTCTGGCAGCCGCCAAAAATGAAAATTGCTGCGGTAATAAGTAATAAAGCCTTCATTATTTCCTCCTACTTCGCGTTTGCACAGGCGGTCGCAGAAACTTCGGTCTCGAGTTCGGCGGCTATCCACGCAGCCGTGCCGCCCGTGACGTTGTATATTTTTTTGAATCCTGCGTTTTCGAGAATGCTTGTGCCAATACTGGAACGATAGCCGCCCTGACAGATGACATAGGTCGGCGTATTCGGATCTATCTTGTCAAAATCAGCGGCGAGTTTATCGAGCGGAATGTTGAATGTACGGACCGCATGTCCGGCTGCATGTTCGCCGGCGCGGCGGACATCAACAAACTGTAAGTATTTCTCAGTCTTCGTGAGTTCGCTGACCTCCTCGACCGAAACCTGTTCGACGGTCTTTTTCTCGCCGTCATAATTGCCGATCAAAATGCATCCGGTCACGGTTTCATGGCCGACACGTGCAAGACGCATTATGGCCTCGTCGATCTTTTCCTGGCTATCAGCGACGATCGCGATCGGTGTTCCAATAGTGATCAGCGTTCCTGCCCAAGAGGCAAACTGCCCGCCGAGTCCAATGTTTATTGAGTTTGGAACGTGACCGGCTCCGTATTCAAAGTTTTGGCGAATGTCTATCACAACACCATCGAACGCTCGAACCTCTTCCGATGACAGCTCTTTAGGCTTTGGCAGGTCGGAGAGATCTGATGAGCCTTCAAGATTCTTTGCCGCGCTTTTTGGGAAATATGCCGGAACCTCGGGCTGGTCGGCAGCAACGATCTTTACAAACTCGTCCTTCGACATCGGCTTGAGAGCGTAATTGAACTGCCGCTGATTCCCAAGCGTCGACCATGTTTCTTTTGAAAGTGATTTTCCGCAAAGACTTCCAGCCCCGTGTGCCGGATAAACTTCAGTTTCATCAGACAGCGGCAATATCTTCTCGTGCAAAGAATCATAGAGCATGCCCGCCATTTCCTGCGCGGTAAAACCCTTTGACCCGATCAGATCAGGACGTCCGACATCGCCGATAAAAAGTGTGTCACCGGTGAACATTTTCATCGGTTCAGAAAGATCTTCCGTATTAGTTGCAACGATAGTGATGCCTTCAGGAGTATGGCCGGGTGTTTCTAGAAATTTCAGGTTTATCTTTCCAACAAAAAGCTCATCGCCGTCACTAACCTTGTGCGTCGGAAATTGCGTATTCGCCCGCTGACCGTAAATGATCTCAGCACCGGTCTTTGCCGCAAGCTCAACGTGGCCCGATACAAAATCCGCGTGCGAATGAGTTTCAATGATGTATTTGATCTTTTGCCCGTGTGTATTCGCTTCGTCGATATACTGCTGAACATCACGCTGCGGGTCGATGATGGCCGCTTCACCCTGCGAACCAATATAGTAAGATGCATGAGACAAACATCCCAAATAAAATTGCTTGAATTGCATGACCTTTTTCTCCTTTTCCTAATTCTATCAGCTTTTAAAAAATGATCGTGTAATTTTTGAACACGAGAAATGTTCCAACAACTAAGACCAAAGCGGCGAACATCTTTTGCAGACGTTGCGCGGGCAACCCATGCGAAAGCAGCGTTCCTGCTATGGCTCCGCCGACTGCCAAAACTATCACCGCAACAGTCAACGTCCAATCCAGTGCGTCCTTGCCCAAATGACCGATGAGGCCGGCGACACAGTTTAGAAAGATCACAAATAGCGATGTGCCTATTGCCTTTTTCATATTGAGGCCGCCAAACAGAACCAATGCGGGCACTATCATAAAGCCGCCGCCCACGCCTAAGAAGCCGGTTAAAATTCCCACGCCTAACCCGGCAAGGACGCCTTGAACCGGATGAGGCGAATGCTCGGTATTTTCAACCGGCATGTTTCGTCGCCATATCATTAACAACGCAACTGCCACCATTAATAGGCCGAACGCCAACAATAGTACGTCTGGCGAAACTAACTTGGTCAGCGGTGAACCGATGAACGCCCCGACGATGCCCGCCGTTCCGAACAGAGCCCCGCCTTTAAGGTCTATGTTGTTCTTTCTGTAATGCAGGAACGATCCAAAAAGACTTGTGGCCCCGACGACAGCGAGCGACATCGTCACCGCTTCGTGCGGCCCAACTCCTAGAAAATAGACCAATATAGGCACGGTCAAGATCGAGCCGCCGCCGCCGATCAGCCCTAGCGAAAGTCCGATCAACGCACTAAGTACTAGTCCGATGATAAATAGCGGCATTACCTTGCCTCCGCGTCGCAGATCATCTGCGGGGCTTTGTTCCAAGGCATCCGAGCCAGCAGCATCGCCATTCCGCACCAATCCGTCGCGCCGGCAAATGCCAATCCGGCTCCGACAAAACCGCTTAACAAAAATAAATATGGCGTCAATGTAAAGCCGAGAACGACGCCGGCAAGCACGAGCAGTCCCGCAGTAAAACGCACTTGCCGCTCAAGCGACCACACCTTTGACCCGCCTTTTACTATCGGCAGATTCGCTCCGGCCCATGCTGTCATGCCGCCTTCTACGACATGAATATCATTGAACCCCTTAGCCGCCAGTTTCTCCGCCGCTTGTTTCGCGCGATTGCCCGAACGGCACATCAAATAAACGGGCTTTGAATGGTCGATTTCGTCCGCGTGCTTTTCAAAATTGGATAATGGCATTAACTGCGCATCGGCAATGCGCTCGTTATTGAACTCAGAAAATTCCCTGACATCGATCACCTGACATTCGCTGCCGGTTCCCAGCATCTCATTGACATCGTGTACTGTTGCTTGTTTGATCATTTCTCTTGATTTCTCTCCTATTGGTCGATATACTCAACTTATATATGAACATATAACTATATCGTTATATTGTCAACTACTGAAAATGCAAAATGATCAAGTAATGTCTGCCGAGGCGATAAGTTATGTAGCCGGAAGGTTTAAGGTGCTGTCTGAGCCGTTGCGATTACAGATACTTCAGCATCTGCAGCAGGGCGAATCGAGCGTTTCCGCAATAACTCAAGCGGTAAATTCGACTCAGCCAAATATCAGCAAACATCTAAAAATACTTCAGGATGAAGATCTTGTCGCTCGCCGCCAGGATGGCAACACGGTCTATTACCGCATCGCGGACGAATCTGTATTCGCTCTTTGTGATGTAGCGTGCGGGAGTCTGAAGCAGCGATTCAGCGAGCGAAGCGCGATGTTCAGCTAGTCGGAACTGCGGATATATTCGACGACAAAACGCGGCGGCTCATTCTCTGCTTCCGCATCCATCACGACAAAATCACTTTGCATCAGGCCATTATGCTCAAACCGGCCGAGATCGCGGCGTGACACTGGCCACGGCATTTGGTCGGGATCTTCATCATCCTCGCGTCCTCGCCCTCAAAACCATGGTGTTAAGACGCATGCTCCAGGCATCCCAAACAAAACTGTTTGAACTTAATGAACCAATCATGACGCGAAAATCTACGTTTTGTGTGATTTAAATCATAGAAATCTTCTGTCTTTAGTCAAAAAATTTCAAATCAAGATTCTATCCAACGCCAAGCAGGAGGTAATTATGTCCAACAATGCAATCAACGCAGTCTTTTACTTAGCTATTTTAGTAATTTTGGGTCTTCTCACGCCCATAAATGCACAGACAACTGAGTTTTCGTACCAAGGAGTTCTTAAAACAAGTGGGATTCCGGCGAACGGTGTTTACGACTTTGAATTCAAGCTGTTTGATGCATTAAGCGGCGGGACACAGCAGGGAGCTACTATACAGATGTTCAATGTCGTGGTCTCCAATGGTGTTTATGCGGTTTCGCTCGATCTCGGGTCAGGTGTATTTACGGGAGAAGACCGATTTCTGGATATTTCTGTTCGGGCTGTTAGCGGTGGAGGATTTGCCCAGCTTAGCCCAAGGCAGAAGATTACTTCTGTACCGTATTCGGTCCGCAGTTCAAATGCTGCGGCTGCAACGACAGCAGTGAATGCAACCACGGCAGCCAACTTCACCGGTACGCTCGCTGGTGATGTGACAGGGCCGCAAATCGCGACGCTGATCGCAAATAACGCTGTTACTACGGCAAAGATCGCAAACTCGAGCGTGACGGACGAAAAGGTTGTTGATGTCGCAGGCAACAAGATTATCGGCACGATTCCTGTAGCGGCTGTTCCGGGAGGAAGCGCTAGTTACATCCAAAATCAGAACGCCGGGCCACAGGCTTCAAGTAACTTTTTCATTGGCGGAAACGGCGTCGTGAACGGTACCCTTTCTGGCAGCGTCGTCAATTCAGCAACACAATACAACATCGCCGGTAGTCGTATTCTGGGTAATACCGGAACAAATAATCTCTTTGCTGGTATCGGTGCCGGTGCTGCAATAACGTTTGGTAATGCTAACTCGTTTTTCGGATCGGGAGCAGGAACGGCTACTACGTTCGGTCAAGAAAACTCGTTCTTTGGAAACCGAGCCGGCGAGCAAAATACGGGCAGCGGCAATTCCTTCTTCGGGGACTCCGCCGGTAAGACTAACTCAGGTGAGTCAAACTCGTTTGTCGGACGTGCCGCTGGCCAATCAAACACGACAGGTGGACAAAATTCGTTTTTCGGATACGCCACGGGGCTCGGTAACACTGCTGGAGGCGGCAATTCGTTTTTCGGACGCGTAGCGGGCAATATGAATACATCCGGCAACAACAATACTGCATTGGGCAGCGGGGCAGATTTTTCTGCCGACAATCTTAGTTTTGCAACCACCATTGGTGCGAACGCAATCGCAACGGCGAGCAATCAGGTGCAGCTTGGCCGATCTGGTGGCGATACTGTTTCAATCGGTTCGTTTTTGTCGGGAGGCTCAACCACAATCTGTGCTATTGATGCGGTTCTGGCGTATTGCTCATCCAGCCGGCGTTACAAAGAAGATATTCGTCCCTTTACACTGGGACTGAAACTTGTACGTCAACTGCAACCTGTAAGCTTTGACTGGAAAGGCCGTGACGAAAACGACTTTGGCCTCATCGCCGAAGACGTCGCCGCCATCGAACGGCTGCTTGTGACACGAAACTCTGATGGCAAAATTGAAGGCATCAAATATGACCACCTTGGCGTCGTACTTGTTAATGCCGTCAAAGAACAGCAGGATCAGATCGAGAACCTCAGGGATGTTGTCAATAAACAACAAGTGGAAGTCGAGTCATTGAAGCAACTGCTTTGTTCCATAAAAAAGGAACTTCAAATTTGCGGTCACAAGAAATGAGGTGGTGAGTACTGCACAACAAAATGAGAAGAAAACGAAAACGCTAGGTCGGATTCGCAATGCCACACAACAGTATCTCTCGTTTCGCCCATCTATTCTATCGGCGCCCCTGCCTACTTCCACGCCGCCCATCCGCCGTCCATCGACCAGACGTTCGTGTAGCCCATCTTTTGCAAATTATCTGCCGCTAGCGCCGAGCGATAACCGCCGCCGCAATACAGGATCAACTCGGTCGATTTATCAGGAAAAGTTTGGACGATATCGCGTTCGATAACGCCGCGTCCCATGTGCTTTGCACCGGCGGCGTGGGCGGCCTTATATTCGTTGTCCTCGCGAACGTCTATCAGCACGGCGCCGTTGGCCACCAATGCACGGGCTCTTACAACGCCGCATTCGTTAATTCGGCTCTTTGCGTCGTTGGCGATCGCAAGAAATTCTTCTGAATGGATCATAATTACCTTAGTTTACCGCAAACCTCAGCCGATTCACTAGCTTGAGCTGGGCGAAACTCCTATAATAGAACCTACGCAATTATTTACTAATATCAAAGAGGTTAACTACATTGGCAGAACTATTTGACGTAACTATCATTGGCTCGGGGCCGGGCGGCTATGTGGCGGCGGTGCGTGCCGGTCAGCTTGGACTAAAGGTCGCGATCATAGAGAAAGAAAAAGACGCGCGGCTTGGCGGAACGTGCGGCCTGCGCGGATGTATCCCGACAAAAGCATTGCTCAACGCAGCGCATCTCTATCAAAAAGCGGGCGAATTTGAGCATTTTGGATTGAAGGTCGAAGGCTTGTCATACGATTTCCCGGCCGTGCAAAAATACAAATCCGACGTCGTTGCAAAAAACTCTGCCGGCGTGACCTATCTGATGAAAAAGAACAAGGTCACCGTTTTCAACGGCTTTGGCAAGATACTTGGAAAAGGCAAGGTCGAAGTAGCGCTCGCAGACGGCAAAAAAGAGACGATCGAAACAAAAAACATCATTATCGCAACCGGCTCGGTCGTTCGCCCGATTCCCGGCTTTGAGACGGACGGCAAAACGGTCGTGAATTCGGACCATATCCTCGAACTCACAAAAGTCCCGAAGTCGTTGGTTGTTATGGGCTCAGGCGCGGTCGGAGTTGAATTTGCGAGCGTTTATGCACGCTTTGGTGCGCAGGTTACGGTCGTCGAGTTGCTCGACCGCATCGTGCCGCTTGAGGACGCCGACTGTTCAAAGGAATTGCAGCGCAGCTTCAAAAAGCAAGGCATTGTGTGTGAAACCGGCCTTAAGCTCGACAAACTTGAGAAAACAAAATCCGGCGTAAAAGTTTCCGGTAAAAATGCAAAAGGCGACACCGTCACGCTCGAAGCCGAGATGCTGCTCGTCGCCGTCGGCCGCATGCCGTATCTCGAAGGCCTTGGCCTCGAAAACACGAAGGTCAAGGTGAGCGCCAAAGGCACCGTCGAGGTCAACGAATACTGCGAGACCGCCGAGCCCGGAATCTACGCCATCGGCGATGTTATCCCGACCGCTCAGCTAGCACATCTGGCTTCAAAAGAAGGCATTTTGGTCGTCGAAAAGATCGCCGGCAAAAAGGTCGAGCCTATCAAACACAACCTCGTCCCAAACTGCACCTACTGCGACCCC
>CAZGSC010000059.1:0-18474 GCA_964528325.1 uncultured Chloracidobacterium sp.
GAAAAAGGAATTGCTGTTGCCCGTGGTGTTGGCATTACCCGCACCAGTGCCGAAAAATGAGTTGCCGCCTCCCGTGGTGTTGCCGGCGCCCGCGGAGAAGCCGAAAAAGGAGTTGCTTAAGCCCGTCGTGTTAGCTCCGCCTGCCGATGCGCCAAAAAAGGCATTGCTGCTCCCCGTAGTATTGGCGTCACCCGCGAATGCGCCGAAAAATGCATTGTTGCTCGCGGTAGTAAGGGCTCCGGCACTTCGCCCAAAAAACGAATTAGCGACGCCTGTCGTGTTGGACTGTCCCGCCTGATTGCCGAAATATGAATTGCTGTTGCCGGTCGTATTGCTCGCTCCGGCGGAAATTCCGGCAAAAGCATTTCCCGTGCCGGCAACGCTGAGTACACGGCTGCTGCCGATATTGAATTGCGTAGCCGCGTTAAGAATGTCCGCAGTTCCAGTACCGCTTATATTGAAGTTGCTCGACGCCTGCGGCGATGTTGTGTTTTGGACGTAACTCGCGCTTCCGGCGGTCGGTGGACGCGGATCGGTCATTCGCGGGTCGGTCGTCACAACGTATTGACTCGCCGCAACGCCGCCGAGTTGTGTTGCGTTCGTTGCAGTATCGGCAGATGTAGAATTAAGACTTTTTACCGAATACGGCGCAGAATTCACTTGCTGTCTCGGACTCAGCGGCGTAAACGCTCCGCCTCCAGCCGTGCGAACAGCGATGTCTAGAAATCTATCTGCTCCCGGCAAAGTTCCCGAGCCAAAATCAAGCGAAACTGTGAAGATGCCGTTAGCAACCGCAACATTCAACCGCTGCAGCGTGCTGCCCTGCTGCGCGCCGGCACTCACCGCATCGAACAGCTTAAATTCAAAATCGTAATTGCCGTTCGCCGGCAAGCCGCTCGATTGCAGACTTCCCTGATAAGTAAACGTCGTCGTCTGGCTAAATACTGTGTGTCCAAAAATACAAAAAAACAGCAAAAGCTGTGTTATAAAGAGCCGTTTCAGTTTCATCGTTATTCCTCCTCCTGCCGACCGAGTGATGAGATCCAACTCGTGGATAATAATTTGCCTTTTTTTCTTTTACTTTTTAATTTCAACTGTACTCATCTTAAGCCTACGGAATTGCCGGTATCCGGGTGACGTTGTTGCTGTTAAAGTTCGCCGACCAGATATTCGCGCCGTCAAAGGCGACGGCGATTGGGCTGGTGCCGATGTCAAACCCTCCTAAGAGTCCCCCGTCACCGCCCAGTTTTATGATGCCGCCGCTGGTGCCAGCGGCCGCCACCCAAATATTCGCACCGTCAAATGCGACGCCCTGCGGACCGGTGTTACCTCCGGTCAAAAACGAGCCCTGATTCGAACCGTCGTTGCTTCGCAGTTTAGTGACGGTGTCGCTTCCGCTGTTCGCCACCCAGACATTCGCACCGTCAAAGGCGACTCCCCGGGGATTGAAGCCAACCGCAAACGCGCCCAGGTTTGCGCCATCGCTGGCCCGCAGTTTTGTTACGTTGTTGCTGCCAAAGTTCGCCACCCAGATATTCGCACCGTCAAACGCGACGCCGCGTGGATTGGTGCCAACCGCAAACGTACAGGTGCCAACGCAAGCGCCGTCGCTGGCCCGCAGTTTTGTGACGTTGTTGCTACCAAAGTTCGCCACCCAGATATTCGCGCCGTCAAAGGCGACTCCGGAGGGGCCGTTGCCGACGGAAAAAGTGCATGTGCCGACGCAAGCTCCATCGCTAGCCCGCAGTTTTGTGACGTTGTTGCTGCTGGAGTTCGTTACCCAGATATTTGCGCCGTCAAAGGCAATGCCGAATGGGAGGCTGCCGACGGAAAACGTGCCTTGAAGAGCGCCATCACTGGCCCGCAGTTTTGTGACGTTGTTGCTGTTATAGTTCGTCACCCAAACATTTGCTCCGTCAAAGGCGATGGCGCTAGGGTTGGTGCCGACGGCAAAGTTAACCGGCTTCAGAAGATCCCACCGAAGCGAGCCAAGCAAAGTATGAACGGTCGTTGTTCTTGCCGTAACATTTGTTAGCCCTGAGCCATCACCGCTAAAAGACGTGGCTTTTACATTGCCGTTGACATCCAGTCTTTCGGTCGGCGCGGTCGTGCCGATGCCGACGTTTGCGTTACTGCCCAAGACAAGTGAGTCGCTTTGTGAAACTAGTGCATTCGCGCCGATCGCAGTTGCATTGGTGAGGTCGCCGCTTAGAACATTCGCGCCAGTTCCGATGATCGTATTGAAGCTGCCCGTTGTGTTATTAGTACCCGCAACCACGCCGAAGAACGAGTTGTTGCTGGCAGTCGTGTTCGATAAGCCAGCTTGGAAACCGACGAACGTGTTGCTGACGCCCGTCGTGTTCGAGTTGCCGGCATCCCTGCCGAAGAACGCGTTGTTTAGGCCAGTCGTGTTCGAGGAACCGGCATTTACTCCACCAAACAAATTTGTAGTTCCCGCGGTACTCAATACGCGGATGCCTCCTACGTTGTACTGCGTTGCGGAATTGACAACATTGCCCGAAAGCGTTCCGCCCGCCGTGCCGTCTCCACTTATGTTGAAGTTTGACGACGTTTGTGGCGACGTTGTGTTTTGAATGTAGTTTCCGCTTCCTGCCGGGATACCGCCAGCCGCAACGCTGTCGGCAGTCGCTGCATTCAGGCTGCGAACCGAATACGGAGAGGAGGTGATCTGCTGGCGCGGGCCCAAAGGGGTAAAAGCTCCGCCTCCAGCAGTGCGAACCGAGACATCAAGAAAACGATCCGCTCCCGGCAAAGTTCCCGCGCCAAAATCAAGCGACACAGCAAAAATGCCATTCGCGACAGCGACATTTAAGCGCTGGAGCGTATTGCCCTGTTGCGTACCCGCGCTTACCGCATCGAAAAGCTTAAATTCGAGATCGTAATTGCCGTTTGCCGGGCTCGCTCCGTCCTTCAAACTTCCCTGATAAGTAAATGCGGTCGTCTGCGCCGAAATGCTCACGCAAAAAAGCATCGCAACAAAAAACACTATTCCCAGACTTTTCATATTCCGGTTAGCTCCTTATTTATTAATTGTTGCTTAAATGATGCCTTAGATCATCGGCACGGTCAATCAGTTATTTGGGGGGCAAAAGAAACTCCGCGACGGCTTTGTTTCGATGTTCGAAAATATTCGTGATCTGACGTTCGATGAGGAAATTAGCGAGGTCGCCAAGCGGCTCAAATGGCAGGCGGTAACGCACTTCGTCTTCCATAAGCGTCTTGCCGGCCTCGATCTCGGAGAAGCGGTGCTGATGTATCCACTGTTTGTAGGGGCCGGAAAGCTGTGTGTCTTCAAAGAGGTACGGCGGTTCCCAACGCGTGATCTCGGTCCGCCATTTCATCGGAAAACCGTGCAGCGTCAATTTGTAATCGATGAGCGTGCCTTGCCGTATCTCAAAGGGCGTCGGCGTGACAATATGAAACCCGAGCTCGGCGGGCGTGATGCGTTCGAGATTTTCCGCGTCGGCGAAAAAAGCAAACACCTGGTCGATGGGAAGATCTAACGTGAGATCAGCTTTAAAGGTGTATTCGGCCATAAGAAAATATATTCGCCAAAACCCACCGATCAGATGCGCCGGGCACGCACGGATTCTATTTGACTGACTTTAAGTACTTTTTCGGGATCGGCGTTTCAGGTGTCTCGCCTTGCCAGTAGATCGTCATGACCCACCAACGCTTGCCGTCGTTTAGCAACTGAAAGCTGTTGATGCCGCGCATAAATGGAGTTTTATCGCCGGCTGCGTGACGCGATTCGTAAGTTGAGAAAACGTGAGCGATATTGCCGTACATCTCAACGCGGCGTGCCTTTTCAGTTTCGTAAAAACCTTCTTTGGCAAAATACGGCTCGGCCTGTGCGATGTATTCGTCCGGCGTCAAGACACGGGCGCCGACGATACCTGTCTTCGCATTTTTACCTGACGGTATCAGCCGTGCACCTGTATAAAAGAGCGCTCGGAACCGATCCCAGTCGCGCGGCTTTCCAGCATCGCCCGAGATCGCAGCATAGACAGCCTTCATTATCGAATCAAGCGACCCGACATCAGCCGGATCTGCGTCTTTCGCTTGTCCAAAAACTGCCGCCGCTGAAAAAAGTGTGAGCACTATCGCCAATATTTTTGTAGTCATAACTGTAATTTATTTATTCTCCTTTTTCTCAAGCTGTTCCAGCCGTTTTGCGAGCTGTTCGATCATGCCTTGCTGCTTCTCGATGAGAGTTTGTTGTTTCTCGATCTGCTCCTGCTGTTTCGCTACGACGGGTGCGGAATACTCAGTCAGATGAGAGAAAACCTGGATCTTGCCTTCCTCGTCCGCATCTTCCAGCGCGTAGCCGATAATCTTGCAAGCTTTGGTCGCCTTCATTCCATATCCGGCCTTTGAGCTAGATGTGATCGGATCGCCGCGTTTGATCGGGCCGTTTTCCAGCGTGACTTTTGCGGGAAAGTAGCCGTAAATGGCAAGCGGCAGATAATGGTCGTTGAGCTTTGGACCGTCTGCACCCTTTTCAGGATCGACAATGAAGCCGAACAAATTTGCATCGCAGGCAGTCGCAGATTTTTCAACCGTGAAAGGACCGTGCGTGTCGCCGTAGGGATTTTTGACTTCCGGAACAATGCTGACGAGGTCAGCGGTTTCGGGGAAACCGCCGCCGACATTAATTGACGGCACATACTCCGCCGCAGAAGAACACGGAACCAGAGATCCCGGGAAAGCTCCTGTGTTATAACATACATGTTCAGTCGTGTCGGCAGGGAAAAGCGCGACTTGCACAAAACCGGAGCTCACCTTTAAAGAGTTAAGAACATCGAGAGTTGCTGTTGGATTAGTCGTACCAATACCGACATTGCCATTGTCTAGTATAGTCATCCGTTCCGCTCCGCCTGACGTCCGCAGAGCAATACGGCCTCCCGCGGAGGAGTTCAAAAACAGACTGCCGGGCGATGAAAAGCTGTTAGCCGAAACGCCGCCGTTGACATCCAGCGTAGAAGACGGGTTCGTATTGCCGATACCGACGTTGCCGCCGTCAGAAAGTGTCATTATGTAATTAGGGGCGCTGGCGGTATTTCCGAAAGGATTAGTGGTTCGAAAGAAAAACAAACCGCCGGTTGACTGTCCCACCCCAAATCGCTGTCCCGACGCGTTGGCTTCCCATCCCAACGCAGAAGCATTTTGCATGTTCATAGAGGCGGTCCAAAAAAAGCTTGTCCATGATGGACCGCCATTGAGCGATAGACGGGTGTTCGGGGCAGTAGTGCCGATCCCGACATTCCCGTTAGTTGCGAGCGTGACTTGCTCGAATCCGTTGTTCGTAAAAAAATTAAGCGGATGATTTGAGAGAGTGCCCAGCCAGCCGCCGCTGCCATTAACATAAGTACCGACGGTGGAAGTACCGTTCGTATGCGTCAGACCGTAACCGGCGGTGGAAGTAAAAACGGTAAGAGGTGATTGGGTAGTCTGGGTACCAATGCCGAGGTTCCCACCTAGAAAGCCGTTGCCAGAGATATTGAAATTGGCGTTCGATTGTTGGAATCCAGTGTTTTGGATGTAATTGGCGCTATTAGGCAGCGGATTTCGCGCATCCGAAAGCCGGGCGTCGTTCGTTTGAACATATTGACTCGCGGCCGTACCGCCAAGTTGTGTTGCGTTCGTCGCGACATCGGCAGATGTTGAATTGAGACTTTTTACCGAGTAAGGAGCCGAATGCACTTTCTGTCGCGGGCTAAGAGCCGTAAACACTCCGCCGCCGGACGTGCGCACTGCGATATCGAGAAATCTATCCGCTCCCGGCAAGGTGCCTGCTCCGAAATCGAGCGAAACAGTAAAACCGCCATTGGCAACCGCGACATTCAAACGCTGCAGCGTGCTGCCCTGCTGAGCTCCTCCGCTCACCAGATCGAACAGCTTGAATTCAAAGTCATAATTGCCGTTCGCAGGTGAGCCGCTCGATTGCATGCTGCCCTGATAGGTGAACGCCGTCGTCTGCGCAGAAATGTTCAAGCACAACATCACGACAGTAAATATTGCCGTCATCAAGCCCTTCATATTCATAGTCTTAGTTCTCCGTTTTCAGGTCTCTGAGTTAACTTAACACCTAATGAAAGCGTTTTCTTAATCCGTCTTTCACCCGTTCTTTCTTCTAATTTAATCTCGCGCAGACCACCCATGCTTCTGCCGTTACGGAGTTGGCGGCGCCGTTTGCCACCCTTACATACCAGCCGGTACTGTCAAAATTGGGGTGGGATTGCACAACGAACAATACGTTCCATACAGAATCAGGGACTGAATAACCGCCACCGACTGCCTTTGAACCGCTGGGACAAGACGCAGTACCGATGGCGAATGCGCCGCCCGGAGCATTAAAGCTCGTGGTCACGGTGGTAAGGGTAAGTGCCACGGGTAGGTTTGTGAGGCCCGAGCCGTTGCCGTTGATGGTTCCGTTTACCGCAAGATTCCCCGGTATCTGCACTGCGTCCTGCCCGCCGCTGCGTCCAATGACGACTGTGTTATTCGTGCCGACAACGGCGTCAGAACCGATCGCTGTCCCGTATGAAATAGCTGGTGACGAAACATTTGAATTTGTGCCGATCAGCGTGTTGTTTGACCCTGTCGTCAGTCCCTGACCGGCATTCACGCCAAACAAGGCGTTAGAAGTACCCGTCGAGTTGCTTAATCCAGCCCAACGCCCAAAGAATGCATTGTTGGTTCCCGTTGAATTGGATTGTCCGGCAAATGCCCCGAAAAACGAATTATTTGAGGCGGTATTCGACTGTCCGGCCGAAACACCAAAGAAAGCATTTGCGGTGGCGGTGCTGTTCCCGAGTCCGGCCGCGCTTCCGAAAAATGCATTATTAGATCCAGTGGTGTTATTGATACCGGCGTTCGTTCCAAAAAACGAGTTGTTGCTTCCCGTCGAACTATTTAGCCCTGTATTGCCGCCAAAAAACGAATTTTGTGCGCCGGACGTATTTGCGGCTCCGGCGCCGGAGCCGGCAAAGATATTGAGACTGCCGGGATTGCTCAGTATTCTTACACCGGCGATGTCGTATTCCGTGTCTGCATTGATCACAGGTGCCGACAGCGAGCCGCCCGCCGCACCGCTGCCGCTGATGTTGAAGTTGCTCGATGTCTGTTGAGACGTGCCATTTTGAATATAATTGCCGCTTCCGCCCGGAATCCCGCTGACGAACACAGTGTCGGCGATCGATGAGGTCAGGCTTTTCACCGCATAGGGCACCGCATCTATCTTCTGCCTCGGGGTCAAAGGTGTAAAGGTTCCGCCGCCCGCGGCGCGAACAGCAATATCAAGATATCTGTCGGCTCCATTCTGGAAAACGGTCGGCCCAAAATCGAGCGAAACAGCAAATACGCCATTCGCAACCGGGATAGAAAGGCGCTGCAGCGTGCTGCCGTATTGTGTTCCACCGCTTGCGAGATCGAACATCTTGAACTCAAGATCGTAACTGCCATTCGCCGGTAGGCCGCTCGATTGCAGGCTGCCCTGATAAGTGAACGCAGTCGTCTGCGCCGAGATACTTACGGCTGCAAAAGCGCAGAAAAGTATCGAGAGTAATGTTGTTCGCATATTATTTCTCCTTTGCTTTGCAGATCTCCGCATCTGTCTTGATAGAGCACACAACCGCCTTTAGCTCATCGACTTCTTTTCGAAGCTCATCATTCTTCCTTTGCTGCGACTCGATCGCTGCTTTTTGTTGAGCGTTCGTATTTTGCAGCGCCTCGATTTGTGTCTGTTGTTCTTTGATCGAGTTAACGATAACTGCGGACAGCTGATTGTATCTGACGCCTTCGACCTCACCTTTGTCATCACGAAACGTGAGAATGGGGGCTGTCTTTTCGACGTCCTCTGCCGCGAAACCGATATCTTGAATCCCTGATTCCTTCCAGTCGAAACTGATCGGCATCAGCCGACCTAAAATTTCAAGACCCTTACCAAACGGCCTCACATTCGTCTTGTAGCGAAGAGACGAGCTGCACTGGCCGATGAGGAATTGATTGACGCCCGAGTTAGACGTGCACAAAGCGAAACTCTGTCCCCCAACATAATTATCGATGCGGACCGTACTGAACCGCCCTTGCCCGTTGACCTGGAGTGTTGAAGTTGGTTCGGTAACTCCGCCAATGCCAACGTTGCCATTGGCGGCGATACGCATATGTTCGGCTGTCGTAGATCCTGAAAACATAATTCCACCGGGAGTCGTAAAAACAAGTGTATTCTCGGCATACAGAAAACTGGTATTCGCACTGTCGAGTCCCGGCCAATGGTTGCCTCCACCGACCGTGCCGTAATTACCGAAATAGAACCGTTTGGCCGTATCTGTGTTCTCCATTTGGATAGCAAAGCCTTGCGGGGCGTTGGCTTGAAGGTGGAAATGAGAATTTGGATTCGCAGTTCCGAGACCGACGAAACCGTTTCCTTTCACTGAGAAGAATTGACTGGTACCGCTTTGGTTCCTGATACGAAATGCATCATCTGTACTATTCGTGCCCGCGTCGAGAAGAAGCCCGAACGAATTACCTGCCGCAAAATTGTTTGTGCCGATGTGGCCGGCCCACTGTCCAGGCTGCTGCTGAACAACAGTGAACCGGGCCGGGGTTCCAAGAAACGTATTGCTTGACGTCCCAACCCCGCCCGAACCATTTATGAAGCCGTCGTTCGAGATATTGAAGTTGCTCGATGCCTGCGGCGCTGCTTTTTGGTTTTGAATGTAACTCGAACTGTCTGGCGGGAGTGTGGCGTATAGCGGGCCGTTCACCGTAAGGCCGCCCGTGAAAAGCCCGTTTCCAACTACGTGCAGTCGCTCGGTCGGGGCTGTAGTGCCGATGCCGACGTTCGTTCCTGCGGCGCCGAGAATCAGGCTGTTGCTCGAGGATACGGTAGCGTTGGCTCCAATGGCGGTAGAGTTGTTGATTCCAGGGCTAGTCGCATAAGTTGCAAAGCCGACAAACGTATTGTTGCTTTCGGTTGCGTTGCCGACTCCTGAGACTCGGCCCACAAAAACATTGTTACTGCCGGTCGTATTATCTGCACCTGCGGCCTGTCCCATAAAGACATTTTGGCCGCCCGTTGTGTTAGCCGCGCCCGCACTATTCCCAACGAATGTATTGAAAGCAGGCGTCTTCAGATTGTATGCATTCAGGGTTCCCGTAAAAAGTCCGTTTCCAACTACGTGCAGTCGCTCGGTCGGCGCGGACGTGCCGATGCCAATGTTACCTCCGATCAGACCATTGCCGCTGATACTAAAATTGCTCGACGCTTGGGGCGATGTTCCGTTCTGAATGTAGTTTCCGCTTCCCGAAGGCACGCCGGCTACAGTCACGCTGTCCGCGCTCGCTGCATTTAAACTTTTCACAGCATACGGCGCCGAGTTCACTTTCTGTCTCGGCGTCAATGGCGTAAACGCGCCGCCGCTTGCGGTGCGAACACTAATATCGAGAAATCGATCCGCTCCCGGCAAAGTGCCCGCTCCGAAATCGAGCGACACAGTAAAAACACCGTTCGTCACTACGACATTAAGGCGCTGCAGCGTGCTGCCTTGCTGGGCGCCGGCAACGGCAAGGTCAAACAGTTTGAATTCAAGATCGTAATTGCCGTTCGCAGGTGTGCCGCCGTTCTGCAAGCTGCCCTGATAAGTGAACGCAGTCGTCTGTGCCGAAATGCTCGCGCAGGAAAGCATCACAACAGTAAACACTATAAACAGGCTTTTCATATCCGGTTCTAGCTCCTTTTTTTAGATTGTTCGGTTAATGATGCCCTAGAATGCAGTGAGGGTCAATCAGTTTGAGCATCTGCTTATCGCAAAGATTTACGCTAAAATAGTACTTAATGAGCGAAAAGCTTCATCTTTTGGGTGTATCGAGGGCCGAGCTCGAAGAACTCGCCGCTTCGTTCGGCGAGCCGAAGTACCGCGCGACGCAGGTCTTTAAGGCTCTGCATCAGCGGCGGCTGCTTTCATTCGACGAGATCACCGACCTGCCAAAAAAGCTGCGTGCAAAATTAGAAGAGACTGCCGACATCTCGCGCCTCACGGTAGAATCAAAATATGTTTCGACCGACGGCACGCGGCGGTATCTGATGAAAACGCACGACGGTTATCCCGTCGAGACAGTTTACATCCCGTCTGAGAAGCGCGACACGATCTGTTTCTCTTCGCAATCGGGCTGCCCGCTCAAATGCGATTTTTGCCTCACGGCAAAACTCGGCCTGCTGAGAAACCTCACAGTCGGCGAGATTATCGAACAAATAATTATCGTGCTCAATGACGTTTATGGAGTCGGTGAAGAAACGCCGCATGGCACGAACCTCGTCGGCATGGGCGCGGGCGAACCTTTCCTGAATTTTGACAACCTGATCGCGTCGCTGCGAATGATGTCTGACGAAGACGGTCTTTTCATTGTGCCCAACCGTGTTACAGTTTCGACCGCCGGCATCGTGCCGCGCATTTACGATCTTGCAAAGCTCGATGACCGGCCGCATTTGGCTATATCTTTGTCCTCTGCAAAGGATGAGCTTCGCAATACCCTGATGCCGATCAACAAACGCTGGCCGCTCGACGAACTGATGACGGCAGCGAAAGAATTTGAGGGCTCGCTCAAACGCGGCGAGCGGTTTACTTTTGAATACGTGATGCTCGGCGGCGTGAACGACTCAGACACAGACGCCGCAGATCTGGCTCGTTTGCTCGACCGCTATCAGCTTTCGCGTGTGAAGATCAATTTGATCCCGCACAACGGCGCCGAGCAATTGGACTACGAAACATCAACGCCGGAACGTGTTGAACGGTTTAAGAGTGTTCTTGAGTCACGCGGCGTGTCAGCCTATGTCCGTCAGCCGCGTGGCCGCGACATTTACGCGGCGTGTGGACAGCTTGCCGCTATGAGCCAAAACTAATATGGAACTGCTAATCCCGGGATTGCTGCTGGTCGCGTTTATGGTTTGGGCCTCGACACGTATTAAGAAGAATGCGGCGGCGGCGTTCGACGCTGAGACCATCGAAACCGACGAATTCAGCATCCAAAAACCTGAGGGCTTTTTGCACAATCTCAACGGCGATCCTAAATACATCTTTGAGGCTTACTCAAAGGAACTAAGCAAAGTAAATGATAAATTTCGGATCGGCACAGCGACGATAACGCGGATCGAAAATACAACGCTCGATGCCGTCGTCAACGAGCTCTCGCAAACTGACGGCTTAACGGACAATGGAACCGGGATGCTCGGCGAAACTGCATACCGCATGTTGACCAGTCGCGGAGATGAAAAGGAAATATCGTATAAGCTCGCCGAGAAAAGCGGCAGCGTTTACAAACTTGAAATTACTGCAATGGAAGAGTCAAAAAACGAACCTTGGGTCGAAACCTTTTTTGACAGCTTTCGCGTAAAATAGATGCGCCGGCCCGCACGTTGCAGAAGCCCGCACGAAGTGAGGGCATAACGATCCGGGCGATACATTTAACGTTGAATTACTATGAATAATATCTACAAATTAGTTTTCTTTTCAGTATTGCTCTTTGCAGCAAACCTTTGCACCGCAAACGCGCAGACAGTTACCGGCTCGATCGGCAACGGCACATTCGCGCCCGGTAAGTCCGTTCGTGCGACCGTTGTGTTTAGTTTGCCTAGCGGGCTTCACGCAAATTCGCGCTATCCCGGCAGCGAATACGCTGTCCCGACGACAGTTAGCGCTTCGGCAAAAGGTGTTCGCATTGGCGCCGTCAGCTATCCGCGCGGCCACAATCGCAAGTTTGAATTTTCCTCGGAAACATTCAACGTGTACGAAGGCCGCACCGCGTTCAACTTCAATATCACGGTTCCGGCAAATTACCGCGGTTCGACACTGCGCGTAAACGTCACTGTAAAATACCAGGCATGCACCAACGAAGTTTGCTACCCGCCAAAGAGTAAACAGGTCACGCTGACCGCCCGCGCGCAGTAATTGCAAAGGCCCGCACGTAAGTAAGGGCGGTACATTCAACGTCGAGTGTACCGCCCTTACTTACGTGCGGGCTTCCGCATCTCGGCCGATCACAGACAGCAGTCTTCCCGATTTCCCAAATTTTTGCTTTTCGAGGCGATAAGAAAAGAAAAGGTCGGGCCGCTCCATTGTGCAGAGCGGCGCGCTGAAAATATTCTTAGCCGACAAGCCGCCGTCGATCAGCTGATCTTTGTTAGCAAGATGCAGATCGACCAAAGCGTGGCCCTCACGTGTCGCCGTGAAATATTTTTCGCTTCCCTCAAAATTTTGAGCGAATGCATCGATCACATCCTGTCCGATCTCATAATTTCGTCCGCAAGCCGCCGGGCCGATCGCACTGATCATATCCGACGGATCAGATCCGTAGACACACGACATTTCTTTGACTGTTTTTGCGACGATGGACGCAGCCGTTCCGCGCCAGCCTGCATGGACAGACGCAAACGCGCCCGTTTGAGGATCGCCTATCAAAACCGGAACACAATCAGCAGTTTTCGCACCGACCAAAATATTTTTAAGGTCGGAAATTTGCGCATCTGCACGTTCCTCGGAATTACGAATGTCATCGATGGACGCGACGGTCTTGATCGCATCGCCGTGCATCTGCCACACGGTCGCAAGTTCAAAGTTACCGTTAAATAAACCTAGAAAGCGTCGCCGGTTTTCGTAAATGTTCTCCGCAGCGTCTTCGTCAAAGCCCGCGAGATTAAGGTCGCCGTCCGGAAACGCAGAAACGCCGCCAAGCCGCGTCGAAAACGCATTCACAAATCCCGCGGCTTCCAAAGCGCTGCACACGAGCACTTTTACACCGTCACGTTCTCGCCAAAAAAAGCCCGAATCTGCTAAAGTTTGTTCATCGGCTACTGACGGCTTTTCTATGATAGTTTCTATCGGCATCGATATTGTTGAAGTCTATCGCATACGCGATACTATCGCCAGAACTCCGCGGTTTCTCGACCGCGTTTTCACTAAGAACGAACGTGCGTACTGCGAAGGCAAAGGCGAGGCCGCGTGGCAATCTTACGCTGGACGATTTGCCGCAAAGGAAGCTTTTCTTAAGGCGTTGAAAACAGGCTGGCGAGGCAAGGTCACATGGCATGACGTCGAGATCGTTTCCGGCCCGAAAGGAGTTCCTCTATTTAATATCACGGGCGAGGCAAAAAAACTTATGGAAAAGTACCGCGCCAACGCCGTTCATCTTTCGATCTCACACACCGCCGATCACGCCGTCGCTCAAGTGATATTGGAAAAGGTCTAGCAAAATGCGCAGGCTCGAACATTAGTAAAGGCGGCATACTCAGCGTTGAGTCTGCCGCCCTTGATAATGTGCAGGCTTTTGCACCGCAACTAAACACAACTCACGGTTTTGAGGCCGGCGATTGTGCAGGTGTTGCCGGCGCAACAGTTCCGGCCGGTGTCATCGGCGGAACTTTCGGCGCCGGCGGATCGAGACTAAAGAACGCGACAGGCGCATCGTGATCGGACACGCGCTCGGGCCGCGTTGGGTCATTCGCATAGACGGCAGGAAAATCTGCATCCAGACGCGCAAAACCAAATTTCAAAATACGCTCAGCCAGTTTGGGATTTATCAGAATGTGATCGAGCACCTGCGTCGAGCCGTCGTGCACATAGCTGTAGCGGTTAGCGAGTTCCTTGACCGAGCCGGCAAGGTTGAAAAGGCCGGTCGCATAAACTTTGCCCGGAGCCACAACTGTCTGATCCGGCTTGCCGCGCAGCGTGCCGATCAGGTCGTTGTAGCCGTCGTTGTAAAGAAATGCGTTGAAATCACCGCAGACCAGCAGTTTCTCTTCCGGATTGGCCTTTTGCCTTTCGACGATAAAATTGGCAAGCCAGTCAGCTTCCTGTTTGCGTTTTTGACGAACGCGCGGCCCGTCCTTTTCGCTGTCGATGCCTAAATAAGATTTGAGATGATTAACGATCGCCGTTACCTCGAACGGTGAAGTAGATTTTGCATCGATCACCTGAACCCGTATCAAAAACGGCGGCCGGTCAAAAAGTTTGTCGCCGCTGCGTCCTTCGAAATCGAGTTCCACATCCTTTGCAAGCTGTTTTGTTTCGAGGACCTTAAGCTTTGTCGACTTGACCAAAAATCCGGAGTCGATGCCGCGAAAATCATTGCCTTCTTCCAGGTAAGCCTCGTATTTCGGATCAGGCTTGCCGTCTGCAACTGAGTCGGCGTTGATCTTTGCCGCAAGTTTTGTCAGCGCCTTGAGATTCTCGACTTCCTCAACACCGATCAGGTCCGGCATCGAAAGCACGTTGCGGATCGCCAGCGAGGTCTTGTTCAATTTACGCTGAAAAGCATCCTTGGTGACGACATTCTCGCTGCTGACGTTCGATGAATTTTTTTCATCGTCAAAAAAGTTCTCGATATTGAATGATGCTATCGTCAGCTCGCGTTCACCTGCCGGCGAGACCTTTACGAACGTCCTGTTGCCCTCGACGGTCGGCGGATTCGACGGATCTACAAGCAGCGTGTAACGCCGATAGCTGTAGTCGATCACGCCGCTGAGATTCTTGACCGTCGCTCCGGTTGAAACGTCTATCGGTTTGGCACCGGTCAGCGCGTCGCTGTCAACGCGAAGCATTTCCGGATTGGTATCAAACAACGGAACGGTCGCCGGAAATTTATTGCCAACGTGTATAAAAAATTCAACGCCGGGTTCCCGCACCGGCCTCGCAACATTTGGAAGCGTTCCGAAGAAAACGCCGTTCGAGGTTGAGATCCCAGTCTTATCATCGGACCGTCCGCCGGTCGGCCCAACGACGTTGAGCGTCTCGACCTTGACACGCATTCCCTCATAGCGTTCCATCATGTCGACCTTGTTAGGCTGAAGGTCGTTCGTGGTAAGCACGATGGGAGCAGGCAGCGGATTTTTTCCGGAGATCGTTTTTATCGTCGCCTTGCCAAGCTCGGTGATCGTAAAACCATACTTCTCTGAGCGCGGCATGAATTCCTGGACCGTCGCCGCGACCTCGACCAGATCGCCGATGTCTCCGTCAAACGATCCGTTCTGGCCGACATAAACAAACACACCTTCCGACGTAGCCGGATTACCGTCCACCTTGTCATCCGGCGTCTGGATAAAAATGCCGTTCTTGTTGCGAGCGGTCACAATGCCGCGCGTGACGACCTGTGCATTCTCCATCGCCGAGCGAGCCTTATCGCCCTGAATGGCAGCGATCGAAGTAAGCTGCTGCGCCGTTACGGCGAATGACAAAGAGACAAATAGGGCAGCGAGTAAAATGCACTGTCTGAAATTGATGGTCATAAAGCTTCTATTGAGTATCAACACGTTTCTTCAGCCGGAGCCGAACCTGCGGACGAACATTTGAAAGAAAATTAAAGCCCGTGATCTGCTCTATCCTGGCGATGTTGGTGCGATAGTTCCTCCAATTTCCCGAGCCCGGATTTGGCAGGCTCTGGGAGTTTGCCATTAAGACGGTAATAATGCGTGTAGAGTTGGTTACTCGTTGCGCATCATTCGAACCGACAGGCAAAACTACGATCACTTTCCAGGTCTGTGCCGGAACTGTAACGTGGCCGTTCGCGATCGTATTCGTAACGCCGCCGTTCGTTCCCGTTCCGCCCTGCCCGACGCCGCCTGCGTAAATGTAAAGCTCATAGCCGCCGTCCACCAGCGATCGGCAATAGTTTTCGAGGTCGGCCCAGACGCCCTGATTATTATTCGGCGCCTGCGGCATCATGTTAGTCATCAGGAATGTCGCTGAGTTGCTGGCAACACTGTTCGTCCTGTCACCCGACGGGCAGTGATGGCCGCGATCAAACCCGGAGCCGGAATAATCCGAATCCGTCACTTGATACCAACCAGCCGGAAGCGTAGTGTCGGGCCGAAAATCATCCTGTCGCGGCGTACTGCCGATCCATGAGGAATCCAAATGCCACGCCACCCAATTCGCAAGGCCGCGGTCGCGGTGATACGACAGTGCGTACTGCGGCTTGACCATCAGGTAATTCGTCGGATTAGAAACATCAGTCGTCGCATTTGACGGATTGCCGAGCGACAGGTGCTCGCCCGAATCGGACACGCCCGTGATCGTTAGGCTTATCGATGCCGTCGCCGTTCGCAATTGGGCGTCGGCGATGCTGACCGGTAAACTTCGATTGCCGCTCGCCGTGCCCGCCGGAACGACCTCAGAGTATGAAAATACATTGTCGCCGGCAGTTGTGTCGCCGTTAGTGCCGTCGTCAAAAAATGTCTGTGTCGCGCTGCCGCCGATCGATGTCAGGTCAGTACGGACGGTAATGCCGGTGCTCGCCGGCGAAGAAGCCGGTACGACCGTCACCTTTAACAACGTCGTGCCGCCCGGCAGAACAGAACTCGGGCTTGCACTGCCAAAACCCTGAAGAACTCCGCTGCCTCCGCCGCACGGAACGGCGGCGCTCGACGTGTTGCGAGGTGACGGTATCGGCGTTACAGGAGGATTAGTATAGAGATCAAAATCCGCGTTGTTGTTATCGGTGTCCGTACAGCCATCAGTTTTTCTGGCCATGCCCTGAGTAGCGGTGATCGCCACGCCGTTGTTGACCGACGGGTTGCCGCCCTCACCATTGTTGGCTGTGCCGTTGCCCGCCGCACCCCAAGCTACCCAATCGACAAATGCCGCCAACTGTGTAGCATCGCATGGCGTAGCCGCCGCTCCGCACGCGTTACCCGGAATGCCGCCCGCGTTCACAATACCGACCTTGCCGCTCGTGCCCGACATACTGATCGTGGTCGTAGATGCATCCGGCGTGACCGGCAGAGGCGTCGTGCCCGGCGCGGCACTGTTCAATTGGACGAGATAATACTGGCCCGGCGCCAAGGTCGCATTCGGCAAAGCAAACGTGCCGCCGCCAAAATTCCCCGTTGCCGAACCATAAAGCAGGCTGAGGCCGTTCAGCGACTGCACCGTGGCCGAAACATTCTTGATCTCGACCCAGTCGTTTGAGTAATAGCCGTTACCACCAGAGACCTGGCTGAGCACAAGCGTTGAGGACGCCGTTGTTCGGCTCGCGGCATCGGTATGCTGCCCGTCCTGCGCACTCAAAGCGTCCTGTGCAGACGAGTGAAAACCAAACGTCAAAAAAGCGGCAATTGCCGACAACAATGCAAAACTGACTAAATACTTCTTCATCAAATAAAAACTCCAAAACGCGACGGCCGTAAATTTGAGGGTAAACTACCTTTTTACCACGAATCGCGTTAGAAAACCACGTCAAATCGAGAAAGTTGGGCTTTTTCGGGAAAACCGCTTCATATGCGGAAAGTTGGGCTTTTTTTAGAAACCTGCGTCATATCGGGAAAATCGGCATATCAATTTGTCAAAACTCGCGCTAGCGTGAAGGTCGACTGTTGCAAAAGCCCGCACGTTGGTACGGGCGTAACACACAGCGTAAGACTAAAATATGCGCGCTTCCCACAACACCGAAGAATTTCTCGAGCGCATCGAAGCCTGCCGCGAGCTTTACCTAAAACACGACGGCAAGCATCACGAGCTTATCGAGCAAGAAATGCGTTCGCTCGGCTATCGCGATTTTCATCGGCGCAGCCTGCACAGAAGATTTGAACGCGGCTCATGCAAACCCGGCTGGATCGAGATCTACGGCTGGAACGCGCTGCTCAAGGAAATGCAAAAAACTTCCACCGCAGAGACGCCAAGCCGCGGAGAAGAAGAAGATATTTGGCCGCTGATAAACGCCGATACCGCAGATAAAACTAAAAACAACCCTTCTGATCCGTGTCATCCGCGTCAATCTGCGGCAAGATCACTTTCTCTGGGTCTCAGCGACTCTGCAGTAGAAAAGACCGTCGATCCGACCTCCGACTTTGACGAGTTCAAAAAATGGCTCAAACGCGTCTCGCCCGGCATGACCTGGGAATGGAAACATCAGGTTTACATTTACAAATATCTCGAACGGGTGACAAAAGGCCTGTGTAAACGCTTGATGATCTTCCTGCCGCCGCGTCATGGCAAGAGCGAGCTTGTCACCGTGCGTTACGCCGCGTGGCGTCTTAAACAAAACCCTTCGATGAAGGTCATCATCAGCAGCCACTCACAAAGCCTCGCCAACAACTTCTCGCGCGCCATAAAGCGCGTGCTGTGTGACGACCACGCCTTGTCACAACTGCCCGGGTTGACTATCGATGAACAAAATAAACCACAGATAAACACAGAGGACACAGATAAAGATCGATCAAGAACCAATTCTTCATCTGCGTCATCCGCGTCATCCGCGGTTAATTCAACTCAGCTATCCACAACCGTATCTGAATCACCGTTTCCATTTGTGAAAACTCGCCCAAAGAATACCGAGGCACAATGGGAAACAACAATGGGCGGCGGACTTAAAGCGGTCGGTGTCGGCGGCGGCGTAACGGGCTTTGGCGCAGATCTGATCATCATCGATGACCCTGTAAAAAGCCGTGCCGAGGCTGAGTCA
>CAZGSC010000060.1:0-18444 GCA_964528325.1 uncultured Chloracidobacterium sp.
CCGTTGCTGTCGGAGTGAACGTTTCCGTCGCTGTTGCGGTCGGCGTGAACGTCTCAGTTGCCGTTGCTGTCGGAGTGAACGTCTCGGTCGCGGTTGCGGTCGGCGTGAACGTCTCGGTCGCCGTTGCCGTTGGAGTGAACGTCTCAGTCGCAGTTGCTGTCGGAGTGAACGTCTCGGTCGCAGTTGCTGTCGGAGTGAATGTTTCCGTTGCAGTTGCCGTCGGCGTGAACGTCTCGGTCGCTGTTGCCGTTGGAGTGAATGTCTCCGTTGCAGTAGCCGTTGGAGTGAATGTCTCCGTTGCAGTAGCCGTCGGTGTAAATGTTTCCGTCGCTGTTGCCGTTGGCGTGAACGTTGCCGTGTTAGTCGGCGTAGGTGTATTTGTTGCAGTTGCTGCCGGCAGTGTGACACTTCCGTTGGTTGTCAGAACTGACGGTATTCCCTCATTGAACCGGAAACCGTAAAAAAATTGTGATGAAGGATCAGTGTAATCTTCGAAAGTGAGGGGAGTTGACTGCCCGGGAGCTCCTACGACATTAAACCTCAGATTAATGAGCGTTCCCGCTCCGCTAAATGCATCCAATTGGAAACCACCGACTATCAAATGGCCAGAGTTGGTCGCGTTTGATGTAACCGAAGCCGCACTGCTCAGGGTTCCTGTGTTATCAATAGCAGGAGACGCCGGAGTTACAACTGCCGGATCAAACGACACCTGAAAGTCGAACGAAATAATATCGAGTCCTGTTAGATCTCCGACGGTCACCGGAATGATAATGAGGCCAGGCGTTGCCGTAACGTTCGGCATTGCTACGGAAACAGGCGTAGGTGTCGACGTCGCAGTCGCGGTCGCCGTATTGGTCGAAGTCGAAGTCGGCGTTGGTGTAAACGTCTCCGTAGCCGTTGGCGTAGGAGTAAAAGTGCCGGTGAACGTTGGTGTTGGGGTAAACGTTTCCGTAGCCGTTGCAGTTGGCGTTGCGGTGTTTGTCGATGTCGGTGTCGCAGCCGGAATGGCAATGCTTCCGTTCGTTATGTTCGAGGACGGCACTCCCTCATTGAATCGAAAGCCAAAATGAAAGTTCGAGTTTGGATCAGTGTAATTCTGGAATGTCAGCGCGGTTGATTGCCCCTGCGATCCAATGACATTGAACCTGAGATTAATCAGTGTTCCAGAGCCGCTAAATGCCGACGTTTGATAACAACCGAGTATCAAATGGCCGGAAAAACTGGTATTCGGAGTGACGGTTGTGGGACTTAAGGTTCCGGCAGTATCAAAAGCCGGAGAAGCAGGCGTGACGACCGTCGGGTCGTAGGTGACCTGCATGTCCCACGCAATTATTCCCTGTCCCGTCAGGTCATCTACAGTGACCGGAATTATTACGAGGCCGGGTGTTGCGGTGACGGCAGGCAGTGACACATTAACCGCGAACGGCGCAAGGGGAGAAAACAGTTGGTTTCCGTGCGATAGGACTTCCTTGGCGGGTTCACCTTTCGGATTGGCAAAAACGCCCGCAAACAGCTGGTCGACAAAATTGCTCGACGCCGGTTTAAAAGCGGATCTGGAAAGCGACTCGTTTGAAGCTGCGAGCTTCCAAATATCGAGATTCCCGTCGCCCTGGTCCGTTACGCTAACCGAATCCGATGGAGCGTAAAATGAAATGACATTAGTCTCTGTGTTCCGTACAGAATCGGCTTTACTCGCCGCCACAAAATTCAGAAATGCGAGAGCGGCGCAACAAAAAAACACAAAGACAACATAACGCTTACGATCAGACCGCAGCATAACTAATAAATCCTCCCTAGCTGGCAGAACAAAACCCTGCTCTCGGAGCAAAAAGAACCGGTTGGAAAAGTGTAATACGAAAGATCGACAAGGTCAACAAAATTCTTCGGATATTGTGGGAGCAAGAAAAAACATATGTTCAATTGTTACAGTATTTTAGCGCAAATAGCGGCCTAGCGTTTTGTGTGATGCAACGGGCGTTACGCGCCAGTTGCTTTATCATCGCTCAGCCCCTGATATCACCTTAGTCTGTACCAACAGCAGATAATTCAACCTGTCCATTTGTCGTAGTTACATTCCATTCGCCTTCATTGAACATGATACGGTCCCAAATTAGCGGCGATACAGTGCCGGATGCTCCAATGGCTGTGAATCTAAGGTTCAGAAGCACACCGTCGCTGTCGATCGGCATAGGTCCGTAAATGACGACTTTCAGAAGGCCGAGTTCATGCGGATTAGCCACAACTGAAAGTCCCCGGCTTACAGTTCCCGCCACTTCGACCGCGTCGGCGAGCGGTTGTATTACCGAAGGGTCATACCTGAGATCGAATTCATAAGAGATGATCCCCTTGTCTGCCACGCCCTGTATTGTCACCGGTATTATTACGCTGTTGTCCGCCGCAGCGATCACTTGGGGGGCCGCAATCTCGATGCCTCGTTCCGGGCCGGTGGTTTCATTGATCGGCCTCGGTCCGGAATCTACCCAATTCCCCGAAACCTCACCCATCAGTAGAGCCGAATAGTCCTCAGTGAGACTATTCGTAACCGATACGTGCGTGTAATTTACTGGGTTGAATATCCATGCACCTGTGTTTCCGGTAGGCGAACCAAGCGAGGCAACGTAACGCGCGATCAAGGCGGCATCGAACGACGAGATGCCGCTGGTGCCGCTGACGTCCGCGACAGTCGATTGGGCACTTGTAAGGCTGGTGTTACCGGTCACGTATTGTGAGATCTTTGCCGCGTCGAAGGAGCTTATAGAACCATTTTCTCCGCCCGATTTAGCAGCTGTTATCGTGTAGGCCCCATTTCCAAATCCTGTTAGCGAATATGTGCCCACGTTGTTCGTTGTATCAGATAAATTGGGCGAGCCTACCCCATCAATAAACACGCCTGATACAAATCGCGGTGGTGCCGGAGCACCGATCGCGTTGCCATACGTGACGGTTCCAGATATGACAGCCACCGGCGTCGGTGTGTACGTCGGCGTAAACGTTTCAGTTGCCGTGGGTGTTGGAGTAAAAGTGTTCGTCGCCGTCGGTGTTGAAGTAAAAGTATTGGTCGCCGTCGGTGTCGGAGTAAAGGTATTCGTAGCTGTTGCTGTCGGCGTAAATGTATTGGTCGCCGTCGGTGTTGGGGTAAAAGTATTCGTCGCCGTTGCTGTCGGCGTAAATGTATTGGTACTCGTCGCCGTAGGCGTATTGGTCGCTGTTGGTGTAAAGGTTGGGGTTGCCGTATTTGTTGGCGTGTCTGTTGGTGTATTTGTCGGGGTCGGACCAACTACGCTGCAGGTGTAACTTCCGGCTACTTGTATCGAATCAACCCTCCAGCCCGGCGATGCGCCGCTGCCGGCCGTATTATCGTCTGCTCCGAAACGCCATTTTAACTGAACGTTCTGTCCATTTGCTGCTGCTGGAAGGCGAACTATAGAAGTTAAATAACCTCCGGAGTTGCCCGTCCATGCACTTCGAGTGGCAAGCGGATTATTTGTTCCACTTCCGAGCGAAGCGTTGTAACCGTTTTGAACAGCTGCTCCGCCCGCTGTGATCACGTCCTGAAACGCGCCGCCTGCGATACTGATCTCGAGAACGCCGCCATCCCAACCGGGCTCGCTGTCATAACTGTTGCGAAACGTTACTGTCGCAGCCGCCGAGCTTATCGGTATCGATGGCGATGTAAGATCTGTGCCCCCGCCAACCGTAGTTGGATCAAGTGCGAAGGCTGTATTCGGTGCGGTATCCGGCGTCGTGGTCGATGTGACAAAATTGACTCCGCTTTGAACGGCCACTGCGGTCCAGCCGGCCGGAAATGCAGGTGCCGTAACGCCGTCAAAATTCTCTGTAAATGTGGTTGTTGGCTGGCCGACCGAGAATGTCCGGGTAAAGTTTACAGGCCCAAGGCTGCTGTTTACATTGAGCGTCAGAGAGATGGTGCTGCCGCAAGTTGTACCCGGCGGAACGGTATAGCTTACGGGTTGGCTAACGGTTGCGCCAGTGACGATCGTTCCATAATTTGCGGAGCCTCCGCCGACTATCTGAAGTGTCACGCTGGTCGCGTCCGCTCCTGTTGAATTGGTCAAAGGGATCGTCAGCGACAACAGTTCGCCGGGCTCAGGAAAACCATCGTTATCACCGCTTGCATCCGAGATCGTCAGATTTGGTGTTTGATAAAGATTCGGCAGATCAAATGCCTCGGTAACGCGCGTTGTTCCGCCGCTGCCGTTTACCTGAATGCTCGCGCTTGCCCCGATGCCGCGAAGTGCAAATCCGCCCCAGACATCTGCGACATCGATCGCTGCTTCCGGCGCAAATGAACTCGCCTGCGCCGCTGCCAGGATCGCGTCGCGTTCGGATAGAAAAGTAGGCCCAAGCGGCGCAAGTTTCATTCCGTCGGTGACAAGCTGCAATGCCTTTCGGTTTCCAACCGCCCATCCAAGCCGTGTGACGAACTTTGCACGAACTTCCCACAAAGCGCTGCTCCATATCTCGCCCAATGCGTGAACCTGATCGGCCGTCGCTGAGCCGTACGGCCCGCGGGCATATGCACCGTCCGTAAGATTTATTTGAGTGGAATCTGCATCTGCGAAAGTCAGCGGATTGTGCGGCTTGTTGTTTGGCCCGCCTGTGAAAGCGATCACGGCCTTTGGAAAACGGCGGATTCCATAATAGTAATTATTGGTATAAGTTCCTGACTGTCCTAAATAAGTGTCATAAGCACCGGTCGTGTATATGCCATTTATTGGATCCGTAGGCTCAGACAAAAGGCTGTGCCCGTAGAAATCACCCCAACCTTCTCCCATTCCGCCCGACATATTCGTTGAAAGGCCGCTTCCGTTGCCGTGAAGCCGATTGGAAGTTCCGTGGGTAAGCTCATGGATCACGACATCCGCATCGACATTGCCGTCAATGTCCGGAGTCGATCCCGTCCAGATATACATCTGCATGCGCCCGCGTCCGCCGTCCGCCGGAGTTGAAAAATTTGCATTGTTCGTACCTGACGAGTCCTGGCCTTCGCCCCTAACACGGTCGTTGGCTACACCGCCGCGGCCAAAGTTGTCGTTCTGAAAATTACGCGCCAATTCCGTAAATCCGAGACGATAAAGCTCGTCATGATACCAGTTGGAAATATAAAACAACTGAGTGACCGTTCCCTGTTGGAAGACGCTGCCTGGATAAGTTTGTGTCACCGGGATAGGGGTATCGCCGGTGTTAGTGTTCGGGTTTAACGGATTGTACGCAAAACTGAATGTTCGGCTGGTGCCAACGGCTTCACTGTTCGTATCGACGCCGTCGGTTGCATCGCGGTCGAGGCCCGCTTGTATAGCATTGCCGTCCGTTTTGTTAACTCCGTCGGTCATCCAGCCAAGGTTGTTGAAAGTGTAAGGCGCTTCATTGCCGATCCTTGTGATCGAGGTTCTCGAGATCGCGGCACCTTGACTACCATTTGGCGACGTTGAGCCCGGAGTCATCGGGAACGGATTATCGGCGACGTTGATCATCGCATTCGGATTAGCATAAACGCTGTATGTCGCAGATTGTGTCTGATCTTCAGTAATATTCTTTCGCCAGAGCATCGTTCCGCTCACTGCGTCAACGATCACGTAATACGCATTAACAGGCTGCCAGATCAACACACGCCACGCCGGGATCGCTACGCCCGGTTCTGTCGGGAAATACATTTTCTCTGCCGTCGTTGCTGAATCACCCGTGCCGAACACTGCTTTAATATCGGTCGATTCTCTTGGGTTTTTGCGAAGATCAAGCCTTGAAGTATCGTTGTGTATCAATGCTGCTGCTGCTCTTACCGCCGCTAAAGGATCATTGAAGTCGGTCAATAATGAATTGTAATCAAGGGCCGGAGCAAGATTGTTGATAACCCGGATCATCTCGCCGCGCTTTGTAAAGCCGGCTTTGACCTCGCCGCGAAACACAGGAATGCCATTGATCTCCTGATTTAATTCAACGAAAGAAAGATTGCCGTCCGGATTTGTGTAATCGGCGAAAACCTTCAAGGCGTCGATCTGTGCCGCATCTGCTCCGACGAGTTCAGTATTTTGTTTTAGGAAATTTATCAGGACATTTGCGTGAGTCGTGCGGGAAGGGGTTGTCGGGCCGGTAAGGAACGCACGGCCTTGTTTTACATCCGGAGCGATCACCTCGGGAATGCGGATGTCGGTATTGTATTCGACTTTTAGTGTCGGCACACGCTGCTTTAGGGCTTCTTCTCCACGGACAAATGACTCTCTGGCGTCAGCCACCTGGGAAGCGCTTTTACCCGAAATATTTCGAAATGCGGCAATCTTATCGATCGAGCTTTTGTCGAGGCGAATGTCGTAATTCGGCAGATCAGCCTCATGGCTTTCGGTTCTCTGGACCATGCCCTTTGCTGCATTTGACCGCATCTGGAACGGCAAAGCGAAAACGACGGTGAAAACACCTAAAACAAGAAGGCAGAACAGGGCTCCGCGACGCGATCCGAACTTAGAAAAAGTAGCCATTTTATATAGTGTCCTTACTCAGCAGTGTGGCGAACGTGAATAAATCAAAACCGCGTTCACGTTCCTTATTTGTGCGGCAAAAAGCTTGATCAATAAGATCTGTAGCGTTGATTACAGGAAAGCATACTCTTCAAGGGCAATTTATTCAAGATATTATGAATGATGTGACTGGATAGAGATCATTTATCACTATCGTTGAATTCGCCGCGTATGATAAGATTTTCTTTACGAAAGTATAAGGAAATCGAACGCCGCGACCTTAACGGCGTTACGGCATATATGGATAAATTCTTGGTTCGCGGCGGTAATCCGCTAAAAGGAAAGATCGAGATCGGCGGTGCTAAGAATTCGGCTCTGCCGTGTCTTGCGGCGACGCTATTGACGCCGGAGACGGTGACGCTTCACAATGTGCCGTATGTAAAGGACCTCATCACGCAGCGTCGACTCTTAGAGGATCTGGGTGCGACCGTTCTGACGCCGGAACTGCGGACGCATAAGGTCACGGCGCGGAATGTTCAGATTTTTGAGGCTCCGTATGAACTCGTCAAGACCATGCGGGCAAGCGTTTTGGCGCTTGGGCCGCTTCTTGCACGGTTTGGGCAGGCTAAAGTGAGTTTGCCTGGCGGTTGCGCCATAGGTACGCGGCCGATCGACCTGCACTTAAAGGCTTTTGAACAACTCGGTGCGACCGTTTCGCTTGAATCAGGCGACGTTGTCGCTCGTGCTCCGAAAGGCCGCTTGGTTGGCAACGTTATCGAGTTTGAAAAGGTTACCGTCACGGGAACCGAGAATGTCGTGATGGCCGCCGTGCTTGCCTCGGGTAAAACCGTGATCAAAAATGCGGCGCAGGAGCCCGAGATCGAAGACCTCGCCGAGCTTCTCAACAAAATGGGAGCCCGCATCAAAGGTGACGGCACGTCTGTGATCGAGATCGAAGGCGTCGAGGCTCTTGGCGGTGCCGAACATACGATCATTCCCGACCGTATCGAGACTGGGACTTTTATGGTTGCTGCTGCGATCACCGGCGGCGAACTCGAAATAAAAAGCTGTCGTCCGGAACACATTACCGCTGTCATTCACCAATTGCGTGAGGCCGGTGTCGAGATCGATGAGCTAAACCAAAGCACCTTGTTTGTCCGCCGTAGTTCGAGTGGTTTGAAGGCTAAAGATGTTACGACCGAGCCGCATCCTGATTTCCCGACGGACATGCAGGCTCAGTATATGGCCCTGATGACGCAGGCCGACGGTGAATCGAAGGTTGTTGAGACGATCTTCGAAAATCGTTTTATGCACGCTTCAGAATTGATCCGAATGGGTGCCGACATTCATATTTCGGGAAATACGGCCATCGTGCGGGGACCGTCTAAATTGATGGGCGCAAAGATAATCGCCTCCGACCTCCGCGCATCGGCGTCGCTTGTCCTGGCTGCTCTTTGTGCCGAAGGCGAGACACTGATCGACCGTGTTTACCACATCGACCGCGGTTACGAAACGATCGTCAGAAAATTCAGATCGCTCGGAGCAGATATCCAGCGAATAACCGAGAGCATCGCGATCGCCGCTGATGAGTCAGCCAAGTGAGAGGCGTAAGTTAATATGGGCTTAGAAGAGTGCATTTTTTGCAGGATAGCTGCCGGACAAATTCCTTCTGCCAGAGTTTATGAGGACGATGTATGTATCGCATTTAATGACCTCACTCCACAAGCACCGACGCATATTCTGATAATTCCGCGCGAGCATCTTGATTCGCTCGATCAAGCGGACGGAGCGCACAAAAAAATGCTCGGGCATTTGCTTCACACTGCTGCAAATATTGCGCGTGAAAAAGGTTTTGCGGACGACGGATACCGCATTGTCATCAACACAAATGCTGACGGTGGGCAGACCGTTTTTCATCTTCACGTACATTTACTTGCGGGACGGCCGTTCGTTTTTCCGCCGGGCTAGATCTATGAGGCGTCTTCTTATTATTGTTGTATTCGCATCGCTGATGAGCGCCTGCTCGTCATGTAACAGAAATGCGGCAAATTTGTCGGAACAGGCGAATGCAAATACATCCGCCGAATCGCCTTTTGCAAACATTACTGACCCGAAGGCCGCGCTGGCCGAAGGAAACAGGTTGCTCGACGAAAACGAAACCGGATTGGCGATCGAGGCATTTCGCCAGGCGGTCAAGCTCGATCCTGAACTCGCAGAGGGTTGGTTCCAATTAGGCATCGCGTATTCGCTGCTGGAAATGCAGATGGAACGCTCCGGCGAATATACGGAACCTGCGAGCAATTCAAAAGAGGGTAGAACAAAGAAGAATTCTGAAAAAGCGTTCGAAAAAGCGGTTGAAACTTACAAAAAATGGCTGAAGGCAAATCCGGATGACGATTCGGCCCATTTCAACCTTGGCAGGACATATGCCAAGTTGAATAAGGACGAAGAAGCGGAAGAAGCTTTTCGTGAAGCAGTTAAACTCAAACCCGATGACACCGAATACCAGACCGAGCTCGGGGCAGTTCTTATAAAACTTGCCCGATACCGCGAGGCGATCGATCCGCTAAAAAAGGCGATCGCTCTCGACGAAACCAATTCACGAGCGTTGGACTTGCTTGACGATGCGGAAGCCGGCCGACAACGCCTGGATTATGTAGCGCCGAAAAACACTAATACAGCCAACGCCAATATAAGCTCAAACACGACCGCCAATGCGAACGCAAATTCAAACTCCAAGCCGAACTCGAATACAAAGGCTCCTGAGGCAAACACCAAACCCAAAAAGGACGAGGTGAAAAAGCCGGCCCAAAGCGCCAATAGGCCGCACTAGAAGAATTCGACCTTTCCGCTAACGGTGTTCACTCGAGCATCACCTTCGTTGAACATTATTCGCTCAAGCGTCAAAGGCGATGTAGAGCCTTTCACTCCGACGGACGTAAATTTTAGGTTCAACAGCAAGCCATCTCCATCGATCGGTTTCGGCCCGTAGACTACGACTCGCAGCAATCCCGGCTGCATAGAGTTGGTTACAGCCATAAGACCGCGACTCTTGGTTCCGGCCAGATCGACCGAGTCTGCCTGAGGCTGTATCACCGCAGGATCATATCTGAGATCGAACTCATAGGAGATCAAGCCTTTATCAGCGGCGCCTTCAATATTTACAGGTACTGTGACGTTGGTATCGGTTGGTGTCACGATATTGGGCAATTTGACCGTGATAGCTCGCTCCGGCCCGTCACTATTGGCCGAGCGAGCACCCGTATTGTTCCAGTTGCCTGTAACCTCACCCATTAACAGGCCTACGTAGTCCTCACCAGCCAGGTTGCCTGAGATCGAGGCATAGTTTCGACTTGTCGGAGTAAATCTCCAGGTCGAAGTCGATCCTATTCCCGGTGGGGCATATGGAGGCCCGGCGGCAAATTTTGCGATCATAGCGGCGTCGAACGAGGTCACGGAACTGTTTCCGCTTACATCTGCAACGATCAGCTGAGTGGGATTCAATTGTGGATTCGGCGGCCCCGCAACATGAAGCGAGATCTGGGCGGCGTCAAACGAACTTATGCCGTTTATACCACCAATTTTAGTTGGCGTGACGGTGTAGGAACCCGCGCCAAATCCGCTGAGGAAATATGTTCCGCCGGGAAAACTGCTGGTTGTGAAAACACTCGGCGAACCAGAGCCTGTGAGTGTTACGTTTGAAATAAAACGCGGCGGCGGCGGACCTGACAGTGCATTGCCGTAGGTGACAGTTCCGCTGAGTGTCGCCGGAGCGCTCGTCCAAAAGCCGCTCTCAACAGTGAATGTGCCGCCGCCGGAAGTTGTTCCGGCCAGAGGTTGGCCAATGGTGCCATCCACTACAAAGGTTCCTCCCGAAGATTGGCCTCCACCGCCGGCTGTAACCGACTTTGTGATAGTAAAGGTTCCTCCGGACTGTGCCCACGCACAGATCGTCAGGACAAGTATGGTAACCGCAACTGATATTTTTATTTTCACAACGGCCTCACTTTTTCTGTAATTTCCTGCTTTCTACTTGAGGAGCATACCAAAAACTGCCCCAATTGTCTTAGCTATTTGAGTTCCTGATCACTTACTGCGGCATTTCGATCCGCTCCTGACTGTTACTTCTTAGCTTTCCAATATACTCTCATTACACAATTTTTCAAGCACTATCTTGCTGATTTGAGCCTCAAGCTGATGCGAAAATACACATGTCCTGATCGATGTGTATCAACTTGACATTCCCAGGCCAACTCAGCACAGTTACTCTATGATGTCCGAGCCCGCACTTTCACTGGAACGCAAGATCAAAATGCACGAGGCTCGCGAGGGCATAATCGATCGCCTCGCACGCGATCTGCCGACGAATATCGAGCTCGAAAGATTTTTGAATGTAGTGGTTTCCGAGATCGGCAGAATGCTCGATGCCGACCGCTGCGATCTGCTGCAGCTTTCCGACGGCCGCGAACTCGTCATCAGTCACGAATGGCGGCGCGACAAGTCAGTTCCAAAAAGCCAGGGCACAAAAATACCATTCAATGCCGACAAGCTGAAGGAGCGGTTCGATGTTTCAAAGCCAATTCGCTTCAACGACATCTCGAAAATTAAAGACGATACGCTTAAGTTTTTTGCAAAGGCGCTTGAAACCCGTTCACTTCTGATCATACCGATCATGCTGAGCGGCAAAGTTTTGGGACTTTTGGGTCTTCACGATACTCACAAGGCTCGCGAATGGCTGGACGAAGAAGTTGCCTTTCTCGAATCCATCGCTCGGCACCTTGCAATCGGCTATCAATACACCAGCCTGTATGTCACGCAGGAACAGGAAGGCCGACGAACAAACGCACTACTTGAGATCGCCAACACACTGAACTCGCATTCGGATTTCAAAGAGGTCTCGGAACTCGTTATGGAACGCGCCATCGGCCTTGTGGGTGCCGATTACGGTGCGTTGGGCGTTCTCGATCAGAGCGGAAAGCGCATCTCGCTTGCATCATTCAAATCGGCTGACGGCATCAAACTCGGCCGGGTTCTGAAATTCATTGAGCAGCACAATAAGTCCGTTGATATAGATACTTTCTCGGTCCTCAGCGATCTTTTGCGTGACGGCAAAACTATGCGTCTGATCGATTCTCAAATGCCATTTGCGATCCGTGTTTTTTTCAACACTCAGCTGCATGGGAACTCAGCGCTTGTTACGCCTGTTGAAGTAGGCGGAAAGGCGTTCGGGCTTTTGGGCTTCGTTTGGAGCAAGGAAAGCCGGTTTGGAGAGCACGACGTTGCTCTCGTCGAAGGCATCGCCGACCAGATCGGCACTGCACTCGAGCGCGACCAACTCTCGACCGAGGTAATGCGGTTGAGGAGCGAACTGCACCAACGGCAGAGTGAGATCATGGGTCAGGCTCCGGGCATTCGCCGTGCGGTTGAGTTGGGATTGAATGTGGCTGATACAAACACGACCGTGTTGGTGCTTGGAGAATCCGGCACGGGCAAGGAGCTTATCGCCAACCTAATTCACTACCATTCAGGCCGTGAAAATAAGCCGTTTGTAAAGATCAACTGTGGAGCTATTCCTGAAACGCTGCTCGAATCAGAGCTTTTCGGCCATGAAAAAGGTGCGTTTACCGACGCTCGTTCTCAAAGGCAAGGCCGTTTTGAAGAGGCCAATGGCGGAACATTATTTTTGGACGAAATAGGTGAAATGTCTTTGCAGGCACAGGTTGGGCTGCTTCGTGTGCTGCAGGACGGTGAATTGACACGTGTTGGCGGCAAGCAGGTCATAAAAACTGACGTTCGCGTGATCGCGGCGACAAATATAGATCTCGAAAAAGCGGTCGAAGAAGGTACCTTTAGAAAAGATCTGTTTTATAGGCTCTCTGTTTTTCCGATCTCGGTGCCGCCGCTTCGCGAACGGATCGAGGACGTCCACCTTCTCGTATATCACTTTCTCGAAGAATATAAGACAAAATCGGGGCGTTTCGTTTCGGGCATTTCCAAGGAAGCGATGCGGGCGCTTGTGAATTATGACTGGCCGGGAAATGTTCGCGAGCTTGAGAATGCGATCGAACGGGCGATCATCATCGCTTCGGGCCGGCAGATAGAGCTTGGCGATCTGCCTGAGGCGATCAGCCGAAAAGCGTCCGAGGCCTTTGCCCACGCTCGCCAGGAACGTGCCGCCGCTGCCGGCGAAGGCAGAGCTATCGGCATCCAGATCGAACTTCCGTCGGCAATGGACGAGATCGAAAAACAGGTCATCGAAGCAACTCTCGATTACACCGAGGGTGATAAATCTCGAGCGGCGCGCCTGCTAAATATCGGCCGCAAAACGCTTTATCGCAAGCTCGATCAATTCGAATCAGACAACTAACCTTAGCCTCGTTATGGAAGTAATAGTCGGCACCGCCGGACACATTGATCATGGCAAGACAGCCTTGATCAAGGCGTTGACCGGCATCGATGCTGATCGTTTGCCGGAAGAAAAACGGCGCGGCATTACTGTTGATCTTGGTTTTGCCGAGATGACGATCGGCGATCTGCATTGCGGGTTTGTTGATGTGCCTGGTCACGAGCGTTTTGTAAAAAATATGCTCGCAGGTGCAAGCGGCATCGACCTCGTAATGCTTGTGATCGCTGCTGACGAAGGCGTTATGCCGCAAACGCGCGAGCATTTTGACATCTGCCGTTTGCTCGGAATAGAAGCTGGCGTTATCGTCCTTACAAAAACGGACATAGCTGACGCTGAAACGCTCGATCTGGCAAGACTTGACGCGGCGGAGCTTGTTGCAAATTCTTTTCTCGAAAATGCGCCTATGGTCGGCGTCAGTTCCCGAACCGGTGAGGGAATCGATCAGTTAAAGATCGTCATTCAGGACATTGCTGCATCGCTGCCAACGCGAAATGATCAACTAGTGCCGCGTCTTCCCATTGACCGCAGCTTTTCAATGAAAGGTTTTGGAGCGGTCGTTACAGGCACGCTTGCCTCAGGTGAAATTTCCGAAGGCACCGAATTGGAATTGCTTCCCGACGCCATAAAAGTGCGTGTTCGCGGACTTCAGACTCACCGAAAAGCAGTAAAAACAGCCACTGCCGGACAGCGTGTGGCCGTAAATCTTGGCGGCATCGATCATTCGTCACTGACGCGCGGTATGACGCTTGTTCCATTGGATACACTTCGGCCGACACAGATCTTTGACGCCGAGATCGAGGTCCTGCCAACCGCCGCAAGATCGATGCGTTCCCGCCAGCGTGTTCGCGTCCACATCGGAACAAAAGAGGCACTTGCAAGAATAGAGATACTTAACGCCGTCGGCGAGGCCGCAGCTGGTGTGAAGGATCTTGCCCAGATCAGGCTTGAGACACCGATCCTTGCGGTTCCGGGTGAACGGTTCATTATCCGCAGCTACTCTCCGCAGACAACGATCGCCGGTGGCACTGTCATCGACGCTTTTGCCGAAAAGCATCGCCGGAAAGAAATAAAAACTGTCCGTTCATTTCTTTCCGAACTAATGTCAACTGATGCTGCAGCGCGAGTAAGTTTGCTCGTAAATGCGTCAGGAGCATCTGGGTTGACCTTTACTGATCTACAGTCACGCACAGCCTTGAGTAAAGCAATACTTGAAGCGGCCATCAATGCAGATCTGGTTTCTACCTCGATAGTCGACGCAAATGGACGATATATTTCATCACATGAGTTCGAACGGCTGGCAAGATCGGCCGAAGCCGCGATAGAAGATTTTCACGCACGTGAACCTCTGGCAAAAGGGATGCTTCGCGAGGCCTTGCGCGAAAAGCTGTTCGCATTTTTACCGATGGAAATTTTTCAGTCGGTTGTTGATTCGTTGGAGTCATCAAAAAAGATCAGCCTCGATAAGGAAACTATCCGTCTCGGTTCCTATGAGCAAAAACTGTCTCCCGCAGAAGCCGCATTCAGCGAAAAGGTTCTGGCCGAATACCAAACCGCGGGACTTGAAGTTCCGAAACTCGATGACGCTCTTGCGGAGTTGATCCTGGGAACAGCGCTGCAGATGCAGCATGCACGAAAACTCTTTCAAATATTCCTTGATTCGGGCGAGATCGTTAAAGTAACCGACGAATTCTATTTTGCGAAGAATGCTATCGACGCATTGGCTAATATGCTGAGGCAGTTTGCGGCCCAAACGAGCGACCGGCTCATCGACGTGCCAAAATTCAAAGAGTTAGCGGGCATTTCGCGCAAGTACGCGATCCCGCTGCTCGAATATTTTGATCGAGAACGCATAACAAGCCGCGCCGGCGACAAACGCTACATTGCAGAAGCCCGCTCGAAGTAAGGGCGAAACACTCAAGTTCACGATGAAAAAATTCCTAACCGCCCGCTGGAAAGATCTGATCATGGCGAACTACGAGGTAGAGCCGTCGCTGCTTGCATCTCGAGTTCCTGCGGGTACGGAATTGGATCTGAACGAAGGAACATGCCTTGTCAGTCTGGTCGGATTTATGTTTTTAGACACACGTGTGATGGGTTTGCCGATACCGTTTCATATTAATTTTGAAGAGGTAAATCTTCGTTTTTATATTAAACGCGAAGCAAATGGTGAGATCCGGCGTGCGGTGTGTTTTGTAAAAGAGATAGTGCCTCGTTTTGCTATCGCTGCGGTTGCTCGTGTTGTCTACGGCGAGCCGTACGAATGTTGGCAAATGTCGCATTCGAAGGCTGAAAACTCAATCGAATATAATTGGTCAAGGAACGGTATCGACAACCGAATAAGCGTCGAGATCGGCAAAAGCCTCGGCGTTCCCGCAGCAGGGTCGCATGGCGAATTCATCATCGAACATTATTGGGGCTATACAAAACGCAACGGCAGCCGCGTCGATGAATACAAGGTCGAACATCCAAAATGGGAGCTTTTCTCCGTCAATAATGAGTTGATCGACGTTGATTTCGGTAAGACATATGGAAATGAGTTTGAGTTTTTAACCAATGCTGTTCCGAATTCAGTCTTGCTTGCAAAAGGGTCGGAAATAGCCGTATTCAAGGGTAAGCCTATCTAGTATCGGATTTCTCTCTTTGCGGTCTTTGTGCCGCTGCGTTAAAAATTTCTTATGATCATCGGCATAGTCGCGATCTCAAAAAATTACGCTATCGGCAAGGACGGCAAATTGCCGTGGCACTACAGCGCCGATCTGAAATTTTTTAGGGAAACAACTACAGGTAACGCCGTCGTAATGGGTGCCAACACATGGCGCTCGATAGGCAAACCGTTGCCTAACAGGCTAAACGTTGTGTTGAGCCGGAGCGACCTCGAAACGCCGCCTGAAGTAATGAAACTCAACGCCGTTGATGAAGTCGCCGAACTTTCAAAGCTGCTTGTAAAAGACGTTTTTATTATCGGTGGAGCACAGATTTACAAAGCGTTTGCCGATGTGATCGAAAAATGGATAGTCACATTTGTACCCGAAACTGTCGATGGGGCCGAAGCGTTTATTCCTGAGGATTTTCTCGACGGATTTGAGGTCGAGAAAACGATCGATCTCGATGACGATCTACACGTAAAAATCCTGCACCGAAAATAGTTTTGGTGTAAGATTGACGCAAAATCTAAACGGGAGGAACCATATGATGGGCGGGCGAACATGGGACGAATGGATCGAGGAATACTCCGAGAGTCATCAGCATCCGATAAATAAGCTGACACATGCGTTCGGCATTCCGATGATCGCACTTGCGATATTGCTGATACCGGCTTCGTTTTTCGAGCCGGGAATGTGGAGGCTCGCATTAGGGCTGTTCGTGGTCGGCTGGGTACTGCAATTCATTGGGCATTATTTCGAAGGCAAGCCGCCGGAATTTATGAAAGACTATAGATTTCTGTTTGTCGGCTTGCGTTGGTGGTTTAAGAAGGTACTAGGTTAGCTGACAGTTATTAGCTATTCGGAAATTCCTGCGTCCTATTTAATACGTGAAACTTCCTCTGATACTCGCTCTCGACATCGGCTCGTCGAGTGTCCGCGCGTCGCTATTTGACAGCCACGCTCAGCCGTTGCCGAAAATGTCTGTGCGTGTCGAGCACGCTTTTACAGACACTCGAGACGGCGGCTCTGAAATGGACGCTGAGAAGGCGTTGTCTCATGTCATCGATGCCGTTGATTCTATTCTCAACAAATCAGTAAAGGTTAAAGGCGAGATCAAGTACGTTGCGCCGTCCTCTTTCCTCCACAGCCTCGTCGGCGTTGATGCAAAGGGAAGACCGACCACCAAGGCACTTGGATGGGCGGATACTCGAAGCCGTGAGTATTCGTCACTTCTAAAAAAGCGATTTGATGAAAAGACGGTTCACAACCGCACAGGCGCGCATTTTCATTCGAGCTTCTGGCCGGCAAAATTGATGTGGCTGCGTAAAGAATCTCCAGACGCGTTCGCAAAAACCGCACGATGGTTGTCGCTCAGCGACTTTGTTGCAATGCGGCTCTTTGGCGAAGCAGCGACGAGCATTTCGATGGCTTCGGCGACAGGTATTTTTGATATTAGAAAATGCACATGGGACACAGAGCTATTGAAATTTCTAAAGATAAAATCTCCCACATTGCCGACGGTCCCAGACAGCGATGCCATCACATTCAATCTAAATAAAAAGTTTGCAGAACGCTGGCCGCGACTAAAAGACGCAAAATGGTTTCCGGCGATCGGCGATGGAATGGCCGACAACATCGGAGCCGGATGCGTCACCAAAAATAAAGCTGCGTTAATGATAGGCACTTCCGGTGCAATGCGAGTCGCATACAAAGGCGACCCGCCAAAAAATATTCCTGCGGGTTTATGGTGCTACCGCATCGACCGCAAACGCGTCATCGTCGGTGGTGCGTTGTCGGACGGAGGCAATCTTATTCAGTGGTTAAAAAATAATCTCAAATTGCCAAAGAATGCGGAATCGCAGATCGGCGACCGCGAACCCGAAGTACATGGCCTTATATTCTTGCCGTTTCTTCACGGCGAGCGCAGCACCGGCTACAATGAAAATGCACGCGGAGCATTGATCGGCCTCACCGCTTCGCACGATTCTGTTGACATCCTTCAGGCCGTAATGGAATCGGTCGCATACCGCTTTGCCGACATCTTCAAACGCTTGCAGAGTGTTGCAAAAATAACCGAGATAGTGGCGTCGGGCGGAGCACTGCGCGAGTCTCCTGTATGGACAAAGATTATCGCCGATGCCATCGAACGCGACCTAAAAATAAACCCTACAGACGAATCTTCCATGCGAGGGGCAGTTGTTTTTGCTCTCGAACAAATCGGGACTATAATGAGTATTAAAATTTCACCGACCGCGAGAAAACTATGACAGCCGCAACCCAAATGAAAAAGGAACCTACAGCCGCCAGGAAAGCAAAAAATGGAATGACCAGGAAAACCGACATCAACCAACTTTGCATTAATACGATCCGCACGCTTTCACTCGACGCTATCCAGAAGGCAAATTCCGGGCATCCCGGACTGCCGCTTGGGATGGCGCCGGCGGCTTATGTTTTGTGGACAAAGTTCCTCAGACACAATCCGAAAAACCCAAAATGGTTTGGCCGTGACAGGTTTATTTTGTCGGGCGGACACGGTTCGATGCTTATATATTCGCTGCTGCATTTGACGGGCTACGATCTGTCGCTTGATGATCTGAGGCGTTTTCGCCAGTTGCATTCAAAAACGCCGGGGCATCCTGAGAACATTTTGACGCCGGGCGTTGAGGTGACGACAGGGCCTCTGGGACAAGGGTTTGCAAACGGCGTCGGCATGGGCATAGCGAGCAAACACATGGCCGCGAAATTCAATAAACGCGGTTTCGCGGTAATGGACAATTATATTTACTGCATCTGCTCGGACGGCGATCTGATGGAAGGTGTCAGCTACGAAGCCGCTTCCATAGCTGGACATCTCAAACTCGGTAACCTGATCTACCTCTACGACGACAATCAGATCACCATCGACGGCTCGACGGATCTC